>NZ_JBDYKL010000032.1:0-57107 GCF_040012415.1 Sanguibacter sp. 25GB23B1 | reverse complement strand
CGGCCGTGAGCTTGGCGCCCGCCTGCGCGACGACGTAGCCGTCACCGACCTCGACGATCGCGTCGAGGCCGCGCAGGTCGAGGACCGCTCCGCCCGTGAAGGGCGTCGCCTGACCGTAGTTGCCGGTCCCTGCCCCGCGCGGGACCACCGGGACGTCGTGCTCGAACGCGAGCTTGAGGAACGCGGGCACCTGCTCGGCCGAGGTGGGGCGGACCACGAGGTCCGCCGTGAAGCGGCCGGGCGGCAGCTTCTCCTGAAGGATCGGGGACATCCGGGACCAGTCGGAGGAGCACTTGAGGATGAGGGCCGGGTCGGTGCTGACGATCCCCTCGCCGAGCTCGCTCGCGACGAGCTCGGCGAAGGCGGCAGCACCCTGCGGGGTGAGAGTCATGTCAGTCCTTCTCTGGTGGGGACGGGTGCTGTGCGTGGCGGACGACGGCCGCTGGACGACAGGTCACTCGAAGGTGATGGACTCGTCCAGGAACTCGTTGGTGAAGAGGTCCGCCGGAGCGAGTCCTTCCTTGAGCTCGGTGCCGCTGGCCTCGAGGATCGGACCGAAGGAGTCGATGACGCCCTGGATGCGGGTCTCGTCCATCCCGCCGAAGATGCCGGACGTGTCCGTCTGGATGACGCCGAGCTCGAGCATCTTCTCGTGGGAGTAGTCCGCGACCTCCTTGGAGTAGACCCAGCCCGTGTTGTACGTCTCGACGAGCTCGACGATGAGGTCGTTGGTGAACTCCGGGTCGTCGAGGTAGTCGATCTGGGCCTGCTGGAGGATCGGGACGAGCTTGGTCAGGCAGGGCGCGAGCTCCTCGAGCTCACCGGTACGGACCGCGAGCGGCTCCGGGTAGACGGTGTAGCCCACCTCGGACGCGAGCTGGTAGGCGACCGGCTTGCCCCACGCCGAGATCTCGTTCTCGTAGACGTACGGCTCGGCCGTCGCGAAGCCCTGCTGGGCGATCGTCGGGTCGCCCACGAACCGTGACGGGTCGCCGTTGTAGCTCGGGTCGATCTGGTCGGCCGGGACCGTGCCGTTGCCGGAGAGCATCGCGCCGAGGTTGCTCCCACCGCCGGAGACGACGATCGACGCACCCTGCTCGGCGATCTCCGCGATGGTCTCGGCACCGGGGTAGGATTCGGGGTCCCACATGATGATCTGCGGGCTCATGTTCAGCTGCGCCACGACCGCCGTGACGGGCTGGTCCTTCGACGACGCCATGCCGGCGTCCGTCGTGGTCGCGCCGAGCATGATGTCCGGGTCGACGTACATCTGCGACGCGACCGACTGGTAGCTGATCGCGGCACCGCCGGGACGCACCTCGATGTCGACGCCCGTGTCCACGCCCTGCGCGACGAGCGAGCCCGAGACGCGCTTCTTGTCGGCGTCGACCGTGTAGTCGGTCCCGACGAGGGAGTACATGCCCGAGTGCTCGGCCTCCGGCTCCCAGTCCTGCTGCATGACGACGGTCGCCGGACAGACGTCGGACAGGTCGAGCGCGGAGCCGGCCTCGGCGGCCGGGACGTCGAGCGCCGCAGCCGACGCCTCGTCGTCCCCGGCGGAGCACGCCGTGAGCGCGAGGAGCGACGTGAGGGTGAGGACGGTGCCGGCGGTGCGGAAGGACGAGGAACGCTTCATGGTGCAACTCCTTGGGGCGGGGGAGGGAGCGTTGACGGAGAGACGGGTCGTCATCGGGTGCACGAGGGTGCAGGAGGGAGAACGTCTCGCGGTCGCGAGACGCCGAAGGTGGGGGTTCTGGGTGCGGCTGGTCCGGCCGGGGGCCGGCCCGGGGCCGGTCAGGTCAGCGGCGGACGCCGTACCAGCGGGCCATGACGGCCTTGTCGATCACGGTGAAGAACGCGAAGACGAGGACACCGAAGAGGCTGGCGACACCGATCGCGGTGAGGAGGTTCTCCGACTCGACCCGTGCCCGGTAGACGTCGAGCAGGCTCCCGATCCCGGGTGCGCCTTGCCGGAAGAACATGTCTCCGACGATCGCGCCGATGACCGCGAGACCGGCGGAGATCTTCAGCCCGGCGAAGATCGACGGGACTGCCGCCGGCATCTGGAGCTTCCACAGCCGCTGGGCCCGCGTGGCCTTGTTGAGCGTGAAGAGGTCGTGGGCCGCAGGATCGGCCGACTGCAGGCCGAAGAGGGTGTTCGAGATCATCGGGAAGAGCGCGATGATGACGCAGACGATGACGCGCGACGTGAAGCCGAAGCCGAACCACAGGCCGATGAGGGGCACGAGCGCGAGGATCGGGATGGTCTGCAGCACGACCGCGTAGGGGTAGAGGAACTTCTCCACCCAGCCGGCCTGGCTCATGACGACGGCCTGCGTGATGCCGAGGACCACCGCGATGCCGAGGCCGGTGAGCGCCACCTGCGCGGTGAGCATGAGGGCGTCGAGCATCGGCTGGACCTTGCTCCAGTCGAGCACCGACTCGGTGAGGACCTGGTGCGGCGGTGGCAGGAGGAACCGGCGGCCCTCCGGGAGGACGACGTAGGACACGAGGTACCAGAGCCCGGTCGCCGCGGCCGCCACGATGGGCCACACCGAGGACACGACCCGGGCGAGCACCCCCGGCCCTGTCGAGACCTTCGTCGAGGGCAGCTGCTCGGGCGTGGTCGTCCCGGCGTCGGTCGGGGTGGACGCGGACGTCGGAGCGGTCTCCGCAGTGCCGGGCCGGGTGGTCGTCGGGGTGCTCATCGGTGGTCTCCTTCCAGGGCTGCCGAGACCTTGCCGGTCAGCTCGGCGAAGGCGGGGTCGAACCGCAGCTCGGGTGGGCGGGGGTAGGAGAACGGGACAGGAAGGTCGGCGACGACCGTTCCCGGGCGCCCGCTCATGACGATGACGCGGGTGCTCAGGTACACGGCCTCCGAGACGGAGTGCGTGATGAAGAGCCCGGCGAACTGCTTGAGGGCGAAGAGGCGCTGCAGCTCGGTCTGCATGTTGAGCCGCGTGATCTCGTCGAGCGCGCCGAAGGGCTCGTCGAAGAGGAAGAGGTCCGGCTCGGCGACGAGAGCGCGGGCGAGCGAGACGCGCATCCGCATGCCGCCGGAGAGCTGGCGCGGGTACTGCTTCTCGAACCCGTCGAGCCCGACGAGCGACAGCGCCTCCTGGGCGGCCTTGCGCCGCTCGATCTTCGCCGTGCTGCGCAGCTCGCCGATGAGCTCGACGTTCTTCTGGGCGGTCCGCCACTGCAGGAGGGTCGGGTCCTGGAAGACGTAGCTCGTCGAGTCGGTGTTCACCTCGACGAGGCCGGTCGTGGCGGAGTCGAGTCCGGAGGCGAGCCGCAGGAGGGTGGACTTGCCGCACCCGGACGGGCCGACGACGGACACGAAGTCGCCGGCGGCGACGGTGAGGCTCACGCCGGTCAGGGCGACGGTCCCGGTCGAGAAGGTCTTGGACACGTCCTCCATGACGAGGGTGCGCGTCTTCGAGATGTGCTGGATCCGCTCGGCGGCGGGGGCTTCGACGGTTGCCATGGTGGTCACCTCACGGTTTCGAGTGCAGGGAGGGTACGGGGCGGTGCAGCCGTGCGGGGGTCGGGAGCTGCGAGGTGGAGGGAGCGCTGGGTCCGGGTGTCGGAGAGCACGCGGCCCTGGTGGATGACGACCCGGGCGTCGACGGCGCCGGCGAGGACGTCACCGAGGTCGACGTCGGGCACGAGCACGAGGTCGGCCGCGTGACCGACCGAGGTCCCGACGGGCGGCAGCCCCAGGACGGTCCGGGGACCGCTCGTCACCGCGGCGAGCGCCTCGACCGGGGTGAGGTGACCCGCGGTCATGAGGAGCGACGTCGTCTCGAAGGGGTCGGCCCGGCCGACGGGGTTGAAGGGGTCGCGCAGGTTGTCTGCGCCGGCGGCGAGCGGGATGCCGGCGTCGAGGATCGCCCGGACGGCGGTGAGGCCGCGCGGCGCGAGGTGCGTCGCGTCCCAGCCCTGGAGGTAGAGGTTCGTGATCGGCAGGGTGACGATGCCGAGGCCGGCGCGGGCGACGACCTCGAGCACCGGGCGCAGCCGCTCCGGCGGGAGGGAGCCGAGCCGCACGCAGTGGCTCGCGGTGACGCGCTGCTGGAGCCCGCGGGCGATGACCTGGTGGGCGAGGTCGAGGATGTCGAGCTCGTGCGCCGGGACCTGCTCGTCCGTGTGGAGGTCGACGGGCAGGCCGGTACGCTCCGCGAGGTCGAGCATGCGGGTCGTCTCCCGGTGGGGGTCCGGGGAGATGTGCGGGCACCCGCCGATGACGTCGAGGCCCCGCTCGATCGCCTCGTCGAGGACCGCGTCCGGCGTGTGGAAGCCTGCGAGGCCGACGATCTGGACCGTGAGCACGCCCTCGAGCGCCCGCTGGACCTTCTGCAGGGCGGTGAAGCCACGCAGGGGGTCGCCGGTGAGCGGGAAGTCGACGTGCGTCCGGATGCTCGTGATCCCGTTCGCGACGTAGCGCTCGATGGCGCGGGTGGCGCGCTCGCGGATGTCGTCCTCGTCGATCGTCAGGAGCAGCCGCTGCCACTGCGCGATCGCCGCGGGGAGGTCGTTCTGCTCGGTCCCCGAGAAGTAGTCGATGCGTTCGCCGCTCAGCGCCTTGTCGAGGTGCGCGTGCGGCTCGGAGGCTGCGGGCACGACGCGCCACCCGGTGCCGTCGACGACGTCACCCGCGGGCATCCCCCCGGAGCCGGCCGTCGAGCTCGGGCCGTCGGCTTGACCTCGGGCGTCCGTCGGCCCGAGGTCGGGACGGATGCCCGAGCTCGGCGCACGGGCGGGAACGATCCGCGTGATCGTGCCGTCCGCGAGCGTCAGGTCGGCCAGCGTGCCGTCGAGCAGGCGGACGGTGCGCAGCTCGGAGACGGTGCGGCCCGCGATGGAGGGCGCGGCGTCCGGCGCACCGAGCGTGACCGGCCGGGTCATGAACGTCCCTCGTCGGCGCCGGGTGTCGGGGCCGGCAGGAGAAGGGTGACTCCCCCGACGTCGTGCCGCGTGACGGGGGTGCCGAGCATGTCCCGGCCCGGGACGCCGTGCGAGCCGCCCGCGTGGACGACCGCCGCCGCGCGGGCGACCGCGTCGGCGTAGGCGGGCGGCTGCTCGGCGAGGAGGTTGTGGGCGGTGAGGATCCGGCGCAGCCGGAGCCCGGCGAGGTGTGCGGTGGACTGCGCGAAGGCGGCGAGGTCCGCTCCGTCGTGGTGGAGCCAGAACCCGGCGCCGATGATCGTGTCGCCGGCGAGCAGGATGCCGGTGTCCTCCTCGAGGAGGCTGATGGAGTCGGGGCTGTGCCCTGGGGTGTGGATCACGCGCAGGGTCCGGTCCCCGAGGTCGATGGTGTCGCCGTCGGCGAGCGTGAACGTGGGGGCCACGGCGGGGACGGCCCAGTGCGTCGTGTCGGGCATCGGGCGCATCCGGCCGAGGCCCGCGAGGGTGTAGAAGCTCTGCGCGTCGAGCGCGGCGTAGGCCTCGTACTGGGTGTGGACCTCCTCCATCGCGGCGGCGTAGGAGCGGAGGAACGCGGCGTCGGCCGGTCCGTGGCCGGCGGGGCCGCCGAGGCCGGGGTCGACGCCGATGAAGTGGGCACCGATGCCGACGAGGCCGATCTCGTCGGCGTGCGCCATGAGATCGGCGTTCCCGCCCCGGTGGTCCACGTGGTCGTGGGAGTTGACCACGACGAGCGGGAGGTCCGTGAGCGAGCGGACGACCTCGGAGACGGGGGCGATGCCGAGGCCGGTGTCGAAGAGCAGCGCACGGTCGGTCCCGCGGACGAGGAAGGTGTTGACGTGTCCTGGCTCGGAGATGAGGACGATTCCGTCGCCGAGCTCCGCGACGTGGAACCACTCGTCGGCGTCGGCGCAGAAGTGCGGTGCTCCGAGCGAGCCTGCGGCACGCGTCGCGGTCGTGGTTGTCATCTCCGTCGCTCTCTTCCGGTCGCCCGTCGGTTGCACCGGAGGGAATGTTGATAGGACTAACATCGAGAACGTTAAGGACCGACTGTTTCACGCACGTAACCACCAGACACCGGATGTGTGACCATTGGATACCAGCCCGCTGAACCGCGGAATACCAACGAATTCGGACCACGTGCCATCCGAGGGTCCGGGTCGAGGCGGCGTGGCCCCACCGGTCGTCACGGACGACACCGACCTCCTCCTCGGTGCCGTGATCCGAGCCCGACGACACCGCCTCGGCAAGACGCTCGTCGACGTCGCGACCGCCAGCGGGCTCTCCCACTCCTTCCTCAGTCAGCTCGAACGAGGCCGCACGCGGCCGTCGATGCGGTCGCTGTTCGTCATCGCCCAGTCCCTCGAGACGACCCAGCAGGCGCTGCTCGCAGCAGCCACCCCGACCGCGTCGACGACCACCGCGTCCACGGTCCCGGGCATCCGGCTCGACCGGGGCGAAGGCTCCTCGATCCCCGTCCAGGCCGGCTCCGCCCGCCTCCTCAGCCACGTCGAGGGCGGCGCCGACGTCACCGAGTTCCTCGACATCCCCGCCGAGTTCGGGGACTCCTTCAGCCACGGCCGCTACGAGCTCGTGTACGTCGTCGCCGGCGAGCTCGAGGTCGAGCTCACCGCGGCCGGCTCCGACGCTCCCGAGGTCCACGCGCTCGGACCGCGGCAGAGCATCGGCTACCCGGGCTCGACCGCGCACCGCCACCGCCGGGTCGGCACCGCCGGCTGCGTGGTCCTCGTCATCCACTCCGGACCCGACGACCCGCCGGGCACCGCCCACGCCCACACCCGTCCGCTGACCGAAGGAGAGCCCCGATGACGCTCGACAACCCGCTCGACACCCTCGCCCGCTGGGCCGACGATGCGGAGTCCGCCGGGCTCCCGAGCCCGCGCACGCTCACCTTCGCGACCGTGGACGCCGACGGCTCCCCGCACGCCCGCACCGTCCTGAGCACCGTCATCGACGCCGAGCACGTGCGCTTCCACACCTCCCGACCGACAGCCAAGACCCGCGACCTCGCGGAGAACCCGCGCGCGAGCGCCGTCTTCTTCTGGCCCGCGCTGTCCCGGCAGGTCATCCTCCACGGCACCGCCGCAGAGCTCGACGAGGCGACCTCACGGGCCGCGTACCCCACGCGCCCCCGTCAGCTCCAGCTCGTCGCGTGGGCCTACGACGACGTCCTGGCCGAGGCCGGCGCGCTCGCCCCGCGCACGGTGGCGTCCGACCTGCCGACGTCCGACGGGCGCATCGCCGCGAGCGTCGCCCAGCACGCCGAGCGCGACCCAGGGACGCTCCCGATGCCCGGCTCCTGGACGACCATCGCGTTCGTCCCCGACCGCGTCGACCTGTGGCAGGGGGTCGGCCCCGAGGTCGCTGCGCTCAAGGCCCGCTACGACAAGCGACCCGGCGGGGCGTGGCAGCGCACCGAGATCCTGCCCTGACGCCGCACCGAAGGCCCCCGGAAACATCGCGCGCCTACGGTGCGCGAGACCGTCCCCACACCCCTGAGCGAGGTCCCGTTGCCTGATCCGACACCCGGTCACCCCAGCCTCCACGACGAGCCGGACGCGCCCGGCCTGCCCGTCCGCGCTCACCTCGCCGGTCTCCTCGACGCTGTCGGGCGCTACGAGCGCGCGCTCATGACGAACGACGTCCCCGAGCTCGACGTCCTCTTCGCGCCGGGTGCCACCACCGTCCGCAGCGACGGCGGCACCACGCTCGTCGGGCACCACCACATCGCGGCGTTCCGTGCGCAGCGCCCACCGGTTCCCCAGCGCACGCTCGTGCGTGTCCACGTCCGCGGGCTCGCGCCCGAGCACGCCGTGGTCGTCGCCGAGTCGGAGCGCGCCGACGGCGGGACCGGGGTGCAGACGCAGGTGTGGTCCCGGACAGCGGGCTCCTGGGCCGTGACCACGGCGCACGTCTCGACAGTGCCGCCCGCTCCCGACACGTCCGCCGCCGCTGCGCCGTCCGCCGACACGCCTCCCGACGGCCCGACCGACCGCACGATCTGGCGCGTCACCGCTGCGGAGGCGGCCGCGTCCGGCACACCTCTGCCCGTCCCGCAGCCGGACGCGACGAGCCCGCTCGCCGGGCTCCGGGTCGCGGTCAAGGACCTCTTCGCCGTCGCCGGCCAGCGGGTCGGCGCCGGCAACCCGGCGTGGCTCGCGCAGGCTCCGGTCGAGACGACGAGCGCTGCTGCGGTCGAGGCGCTGCTCGTCGCGGGCGCGACGCTGGAGGGCGTCGCCCAGACCGACGAGCTCGCGTTCTCCCTGGCGGGGACGAACACGCACTACGGCACCCCGCCGAACCCGGCGGCGCCGGGCCGCATCACGGGTGGTTCGACGAGCGGGCCCGCCGCTGCGGTGGCGGCAGGTCTCGCGGACGTCGCGCTCGGTACGGACACCGGCGGGTCGGTCCGGGTCCCGGCGTCGTACTGCGGCCTGTTCGGGTTGCGCACCACCCACGGCGCCGTCTCCCGCGACGGGCTCGTGGGGCTCGCGCCGTCGTTCGACACGGTGGGCGTCCTCGCCCGGACCGTCGACGTCCTCGCGGCTGCGGCCGACGCGCTCCTGCCCGCGCAGCCTGAGGTCCCCGCGTCGAGGATCGTCGTGTCCCCCGTGCTCATGGCACTGGCGGACCCGGACGTCCGTCTGGCGGTCGAGGCCGCACTCCTCGCTCTCTCCGTGCGGACCGGGGTGCCGGTCGAGGTGGTCGACACGCTGACGGGTGCTGCGCTCGAGGCGTGGTTCGAGGCGTTCCGGACCGTCCAGCAGGCCGAGGCGTGGTCCGAGCACCACGCCTTCGTCGCGGCCCACGGCGACAGCCTCGAGCCCGCCGTGGCGGCGCGGTTCCGCGCCGGGCAGGACATCACCACGGCTCAGGAGGCCGCCGCGCGCGGCGTCCTCGCCGAGGCCCGGGCGGCGCTCGTCGACCTCCTCCCACCCGGGACGGTCCTCGCGCTGCCGAGCTCGTCGACACCCGCGCTGCGCCGCGACGCGGGCGCCGCCGAGATCGACACCGCCCGGGCGGGGACGCTCCGCCTCACGTGCGTGGCCGGCACCGGCGGCCTCCCGGCGCTCTCGGTGCCGACCGGCCGCGTCGGCACGCTCCCCGTCGGCCTGTGCCTCACGGCCGGTCCCGGCCAGGACCGCAGCCTGCTCGCCCTGCTCACCGGACCACCCGCACCCCCGGCCACGCCACCCGCGCCCGTTCACGTCACGGAGGACCGCTCATGACGCATCCCGCCCCCTCGCCCGGACGGGCCGTCGCCCGCAACTCCTGGGACCTCGCACCCGACCGGGCGGACCTGCGCCGGCCGACGCTCGAGCCGCGAGTCGTCCACGTCGAGGCGATGCCGCAGTCCCTCACGCTCGACCTCGCGCGCACCGCCGTCGTCGTCATCGACATGCAGAACGACTTCTGCCACCCCGACGGGTGGCTCGCCGGCATCGGCGTCGACGTCACTCCCGCCCGCGCGCCGGTCGCCGTGCTCGCCGAGCTCCTCCCCGCGCTGCGCAGCCACGACGTCCCCGTCGTGTGGGTGAGCTGGGGGAACCGTCCCGACCGTGCGAACCTGCCGCCCGGAGTGCTCCACGTGTACGACCCGGAAGGCACCGGAGTCGGCATCGGGAGCCCGAGCAACGCCGCCGGGTCACCGGTGCTCGAGGCCGGGTCCTGGGCCGCAGCCGTCGTCGACGAGCTCTCCGGCGCACCCGGCTTCGACGACGACCTCCACGTGGACAAGTACCGCATGAGCGGCTTCGTCGACACCCCGCTCGACTCGGTGCTGCGCAACCTCCGCGTCGACACCGTGCTGCTCGCCGGGGTGAACGCCGACCAGTGCGTCCTCGCGACGCTCATGGACGCGGCGAACATCGGGTACGACGTCGTCATGCTCGAGGACGCCGTCGCGACGACCTCGCCGACCTTCTGCATGGAGGCCACCATCTACAACGTGAGACAGTGCTTCGGCTTCACCGCGCTGTCCGGCGACCTGCTCGCCTCGCTCCCACCGGCCCACACCGCCCCGCCCGCACCCAGGAAGTCAGCTCCGTGACGAACCCGCACTCCCCCGACGAGCCAGCACGCCGGCCGAGCCTCGGGCGCCGTGTCCTGTCCCGCATCGACCCCTTCATCGTCGGGATGCTCTGCGCCGTCCTGCTCGCATCGTTCCTCCCGGCCCGCGGCGACGCGGCAGAGGTGCTCGGCTATGTCGTGATCGTCGCGGTCGGGTGGTTGTTCTTCCTCTACGGCGTGCGCCTCCCGACGGCGGACGCGCTCGCGGCGGTCCGGGACTGGAAGCTCCACGGCAGCGTCCTCGGCGTGACCTTCCTCGTGTTCCCGCTCCTCGGCCTGGCGACCCAGCTCCTCGCACCCGCGGTCATCCCGGTCGACCTCGCCCGCGGAGTCCTCTTCCTCACGCTCCTCCCCTCGACGGTCCAGGCGTCGATCGCGTTCACGTCGATCGCTCGCGGCAACGTCGCCGGAGCCGTCGTCGCGGCGTCCTTCTCCAACCTCGCGGGGGTCGTCGTCACACCGCTGCTCGTGGCGCTGCTGCTCGGCGGCACGGTCGGGTTCTCGGCCGACTCGATCGGCAGGATCGGTCTCCAGCTCCTCGCGCCCTTCATCGCCGGCCAGCTGCTGCGCCGGTGGCTCGCCCCCTGGGTCCTGCGGCACAAGCGCCTCACCACGGTGACCGACCGCGGCTCCGTGCTGCTCGTCGTCTACTCGGCCTTCAGCCACGGCGTCGTCGACGGCATCTGGACGAGCGTCTCGCTCGGGTCGATCATCGCCCTCGTCGTCATCAGCGGCGTCCTCCTCGCCGTGGTGCTCGGGCTGACGACCTTCCTCGGCCACCGGCTCGGATTCTCGCGCGCCGACCGCGTGGTGCTCCTCATGTGCGGGTCGAAGAAGTCGCTGGCGACGGGCGTACCGATCGCGACCGTCCTGCTCCCGGCGGCGACCCTCGGCTACATGGTGCTGCCGCTCATGATCTTCCACCAGCTCCAGCTCATCGTCTGCTCCGTCATCGCCCGCCGCATGGGCGAGCAGGCCGAACCGCAGCCCGCGGTGCCTCCCGGCGGGTAGCAGGCCCTCAGCCTCGACACGACCTCCCTCAGACGCAGAGCCCGGCGTCCACGCCCCGGGCGCACAGGACGGTCTGCTCGACGGTGCGCACGAAGAAGGTCGAGCCCTCGGGCTGGGCGAAGACGTGCAGCCGCACGCCGAGCACCGAGTCGTCGGCCATGCCGGTCACATCGACGGTGACCTCGCCGAGGTCACCCAGGTGCGGTCCGTCGACCACGACGACCTGCGGGCGGACCTCCCCGGACGCACCAGCGCTGCGCAGGTCCGCTACTGCGCGGGCCAGGTCCGCCAGGTCCGTCCCGCTCGGCAGCGCGCCGAGCCCACGGAGCTCGGACGTGACGTCCGTGACGTCACCGAGGTATGCGAGATAGCGCACGTAGGCCCAGCCGGTGGCCTCGGCGCCGGTGACCTCGACCCACACCCCACCGTCGACCAGTCGACCCCGGCCCGTCGCCTCGGCCGATCCCAGGGGTTCGAGCTCCTCGACGACGGGGAACCCCACGCCGGGTCCGGTGCGCACGTTGAGCACGTCGTCAGCAGCGACGCCGACGACGGAGAGCTCGTCACCCGCGGTCGGGCCCGAGTCCCAGGCGTCTCCCGGCAGGTCGGCGTCCGGCACGCTCGTCGGGGGCGCCCCGGACGGTGCGGGCGTCGGTTCCTCGGACGGTTCAGGTTCCGCGCTCGGCTGCTCGGCCGCCGTCGGTGTGCCGGGCAGATCGGGCTCAGCGGGATCCGCCCCGCACCCGGCCACGCCGAGAGCACCAGCGAGGAGCAGAGCAGCTACGAGACCGCGTCGTCGAGGCATCACGCGGCCGACGCTACCTGCAGGACGTCACACCGATGTCACGACCCCGCATCGGTCGGGTGACGCCACGCCGTCGATGACCGTCCCGGCGACCGCTGCGAGGCCGGCTACCGGGCGGGATGGGCGATCTCGAAGCTCGTCGCCCCGGTCGGCTCGAGGTCCGTGACCTCGACGCCGTCGACCCGGGCACCCGGGGGCCCGTGGTGGAGCCACTCGAGCATCGTCCCGACAGCCGCCTCGTCGCCCTCGACCTCGACCTCGACCTCGAGGCTCCCGTCGGGACGGTTCGACGCGCTGCCGGCGAGGCCGAGCCGCGTCGCCTCGGCGTGCGCGGAGAACCGGAAGCCGACGCCCTGGACGCGTCCGGTGATCAGGACCCTGTGTCTCACCATGGCCCCATCGTCGCCCTGTTCGTCCCGGCTCTCAACCGGTAGCCGCACCGAGCTGCGCACGCAGTACAGTTCGGGATCGTCGCTGGTCGACAGCCCGTCCTCACCCTCGTCGCAGGAGAACCATGTCACGCCGCACCCGGTCCCGCTGGAGCCGTCTGCGCTCCGTCCTCGTCGTCGTCGTCGGGCTGGCCGTCCTGGCCTTCGGCGCCGGTGCCGTCAAGGACGGCACGCTCGACCTGGACGCCCTCACCGGGAGCCCGACGACCTCACCCGCCGCGCCGGCAGCCGGACCCCAGGCACCGCTCGCCCCGGACGCCCTCGCGGAGGTGGCCGCGACGGCCGCGACCGCCGACCCGACGACCGCGCTCGCGGCGGTCGTGACGCTCGACGTCAAGGGCCGCGCCCCGAAGACGGGGTACGACCGCGACGAGTTCGGACCCGCCTGGGCGGACGTGGACCACAACGGGTGCGACACCCGCAACGACATCCTCGCCCGGGACCTCACGGGCGAGACGTTCAAGCCCGGCACGCACGACTGCGTCGTCCTCACGGGCACGCTGGCCGACCCGTACAGCGGCGCGACGATCGCCTTCCAGCGCGGCCAGGACACGTCGAGCGCCGTCCAGATCGACCACGTCGTGGCACTGTCCGACGCGTGGCAGAAGGGCGCCCAGCAGTGGGACGACGCCACGCGGCAGGCGTTCGCGAACGACCCGCTCAACCTCCTCGCGGCCGACGGACCGTTGAACTCCCAGAAGGGCGCGGGCGACACGGCGACGTGGCTCCCGCCGAACGGCGCGTTCCGCTGCGCGTACGTCGCCCGGCAGGTCGCGGTGAAGCAGGCGTACGACGTGTGGGTCACGCAGGCCGAGCGCGACGCCATGCTCACCGTGCTCTCGACGTGCCCGCAGGAACCGCTGCCCGTGGCGGTGGCTGCTGCCGGCTGAGCCACCGGCGTCACCGTCGCTCGTCGGTCCTGTCGAGCGGTGTCGGTCCTGTCGGGCGCGGTCAGTCCTCGTCGGGCACGAGCGCCGCGAGCAGGGCGTCGAGCGTCCTGCGCAGCACGGCGGGCATGTCGACCGCGTCCGGGTCGAGCAACCACTGCACCTGGAGGCCGTCCATGACGGCGACGATCGCGGTGGCCGTCTCCTCGATGTCCGCGTCGTCGCGGATCTCGCCGATGTCGCGTGCCTCGCCGAGCGCGCTCGCGACCGTCGTGCGCAGCTCGGCGTAGCGGGTGCGGAACCACGGCTGTGCGGGGTGGTCGAGCGTCACGGACTCCGCGGACAGGACCGTGTAGAGCTGGGTGCTGCCGGGCTGGGCGGTGTTGCGCACGGCGACGTCGACGAGGTGGTCGAGGAACGCCAGACCGTGCAGCGTGTCGCCGACCGCGGCGTCCTCGGCCGCGACGTCGCGCAGGCGGAGGAGATCGACGAGGAGCTGGTCCTTCGTCGTCGACGCGACGTCGCGGGGCGGGTCGCTGGTCATACTCCGGATCGTAGACTCCCCAGGCCGCGAGACCGGTGCTCCGGCGCGCGAGCCTCGTCGTCGGTCTCCGGGCGCGCTCCCGTTCAGCGCAGAGGCACCGCGACCGTCTGCGCGACGTCGATCGTCACGCCCACGACGTCCCCCGGCTGGTGCCCGCGTCGGACGTCGCCCGTCCCCGGGCGTCCGTGACTGCCGGGGCCGGCCTCGTCGTCGAGAGCCGCATACCGTCGCAGCCCGTCGCCGAGGTCGGCCTCGACCGTCACCTCGGCGTGGCCCCGACGGAAGACCGAGCTGACGACCGTGCCGGTCGTCGTCGCGCCCTCGACCCCCGTGAGCACGAGCCCCCGGGGGCCCACGGCGCGCAGCCCGTCGGCGTCCGGCAGGAAGGCCTGGTAGCCGAGGAACTCTGCGACCTCGCGGCTCGCGGGCGCCGACCACAGCTCACGCGGCGGGGCCACCTGGAGGAGGGAGCCGCGCGCCATGACGGCCACCCTGTCGGCGACGGTGAACGCCTCGTCGTGGTCGTGCGTGACGAACAGCGCCGTGGTGCCGGTCGCCACGAGCGCCGCACGCAGGTCGACGGCGAGGCGCTCCCGCAGCCCGCGGTCGAGGGCGGAGAGCGGCTCGTCGAGCAGGAGCAGCTGCGGCTGGGGCGCGAGGGCACGCGCGAGCGCGACCCGTTGCCGCTCGCCGCCGGACATCGTCGCGACGGACCGCTGCCCGCTGCCGGGCAGGCCGACGACCTCGAGGAGCTCGTCCACCCGAGCGCGCCGCACGCCGCGCGGGACCCGCTGCATGCGCAGGCCGTACTCGACGTTGCGGGCGACGTCGAGGTGGGCGAAGAGCTGACCGTCCTGGAACATGAGGCCGAAGCCGCGCTCGTGGACGGGGACCGTGCCGATGTCGGTGCCGTCCCACACCACGCGGCCCGCCGCGACGGGCTCGAGCCCGGCGACCGCGCGCAGCAGGCTGGACTTGCCGCAGCCGCTCGGACCGAGCAGCGCGACCACCTCGCCCGGCGCGACCGTGAGCGAGACGCCCGCGACGGCGACCGTCCGGGTCCCGGGTCGCAGCCCGGGATACTCGACGACGACGTCCTCGATACCCAGCCCCGCCACACCTCGTGCCGCTGCTCCCCGTGCCACCGCTGCCGGCTCACCCATCAGAACTCTCCTGTTCGTTCTCCGCGGAGCCTCTCGGCGCCGAGCATGACGGTCGCGGTGATCGCCGCGAGCACGACGGACGCGGCGAGCGCCATGCCGTAGTTCTCGGCTCCCGGTCGTCCGATGAGCCGGAAGATGACGATCGGCAGCGTCGCGTCGTCGGGCCGCGCGAGGAACGACGTGGCGCCGAACTCCCCGAGCGACACGGCGAACGCGAAGCCGATCGCGAGCCCCAGCGAGCGCGCGGCGATGGGCCAGTCGACCGTGGCGAGGACGCGCCGCGGGGGTGCGCCGAGCGTCGCGGCGACCTCGCGCTGGCGCGGGTCGATCGCCCGCAGCACCGGGAGCACGGTGCGCACGACGAGCGGGGTCGCGACGACCGCCTGCGCGATCGGCACGAGGAGGCCGGAGGTCCGCAGGTCGACGTCGAGGCCGAGCGGCTTGTCGAGCGTGATGAGGAAACCGAAGCCGACCGTCACGGCGGAGACGCCGAGCGGCAGCATGAAGACGGAGTCGAGGACGCCCACGGCGCGGCGCGCCACCGTGGCGCGGGGACGCCGGGACACGACGAGGGCGACGAGCCCACCGACCACGAGGGCGATGACGGTCGCGGTCGCCGCCGTCCGCAACGACGTCCCGGCCGCGACCCAGACGGTGTCGGTCAGGGCGTTGGTGCCCCCGGTCGTGCCGAGCGCCACGTAGTTGCCGAGCCCCCACCCGTCGGCGGTCCGGAAGGACCACACGAGGAGGTTGACGAGCGGCCACGCCAGCAGGACGAGCACGACGAGCGCGGTGACGACCGTCGCGGCGAGGTCCGAGCCGCGGACGGGACGCAGGCGCAGCGGGTGCGTCGAGCGCGTCGCCGCGGAGAGGTTGAGGGCGTGCTCGCGGCGCGACCGGGCGCGCGCCGCGACCCACAGCGCGCTGCTCACGACGACGATCTGGACGACGGACAGGACGGCGGCGGTCCGCAGGTCGAGGAACTGGACGGTCTGCATCCAGATCTCGGTCTCGATGGTCCCGTACCGCTGGTCGCCGAGGACGAGCACCACCCCGAAGGCCGTCGCGCAGAAGAGGAACACGACCGCCGCGGCCGACGCGATCGCCGGGGCGAGCGCGGGCAGCGTCACCGTCCACAGGGCCCGGGCGGGCGACGCGCCGAGAGCGCGCGCCGCCTGCTCGGCGCGCGGGTCGAGGTGCTCCCAGAGCCCGCCGACCGTGCGGACCACGACGGAGTAGTTGAAGAAGACGAGCGCCGCGACGATCGCCGTGAAGCTCCCGTCGAGGCCGAGGAAGCCGAGCGGCCCCGATTCCGTGAGCAGCGCGCGGAAGGCGACGCCGACGACGACGGTCGGGAGGACGAACGGGACGGTGACGAGCGCACGCACGGCCCCCTGCCCCCGGAACGTGCAGCGGTAGAGGACGTACGCGCCCGGGATGCCGAGCCCCACGGAGAGCACCGTGCCCACGACCGCCTGACCGAGCGTCAGCCCGATCAGGCGCCACGTGCGCGAGGCGGCGAACACCTCCGCGAAGCCCGAGAGGTCGAGCGCCCCGTCCGTGACGAAGCCGCGCCCGACGAGCGCGACGACGGGCCACGCGAAGAAGACGGCGAGGAACGTCACGGGCACCGCGACGGCCGCCGCCCACGCGCACCACCGCGCGAGGGGGACGGCACGGCGCGCACGAGGAGCGCGCACGGGCCCCAGGACCGGGCCGCGCCCGCGGGCCGCGTCCCGGGCGCCCGCCCGCTCCTCGACGACCGGTGCAGTCATCGGGCTAGCCGATCACCGTGGCAGTCCAGTCCTCGATCCACTGGTCACGGTTCTCCGAGATCTCCGTGGGGTCGAGCACGATCGGGTTCTCCGGCAGCGGCGCGAAGTCGACCCACTCGACCGGGATCTCGGCGTCGGGGTCGACCGGGTACACGTACATGTTCGTCGCGATCGTGGACTGGAACTGCTCGCCCAGGAGGAAGTCGACGACCTGCTGCGCACCCTCCGGGTTCTCCGCCCCCTCGAGGACGCCCGCGTACTCGACCTGGCGGAAGCACGTGCCGAGCATCGCGGTCGTGGTCGTCGTGCTGCCGTCCTCGCTCACCGTGTACGCCGGGGACGAGGCGTAGGACAGGACGATCGGCCGGGCCCCGTCGCCCTCGCCCGCCGTGAACTCGGTCTGGTACGCCTCTTCCCACCCGGTGACGACGAGCAGGCCGTTGTCCGAGAGCTTCTGCCAGTACTCGAGGTAGTCGTCCCCGTACGCACCGATCGTCGCGAAGAGGAACGCGAGGCCCGGGCTCGAGGTCGCCGGGTTGCTCACCACCGTGAGGTCCTCGTACACGGGCATCGTGAGGTCGTCGAGCGTCGCCGGCTCGAGCACACCGTTCTCGTCGAACCACGCGGTGTCGACATTCATGCACACGTCGCCGTAGTCGACCGCGGTGAGCGTCCCCGACGGGTCCGCGGCGAGCTGCGCCGAGAGCTCGCCCTGCTCGGGCGACGTGTACGGGGCGAACACGCCCTCCTCGACGGCACGCGAGGCGAAGGAGTTGTCGATCCCGTAGGCGACGTCGCCGAGCGGCGAGTCCTTCGTCAGGACGAGCTGGTTGGCGAGCGCCCCGCCGTCCCCGGCGCTCACGACCTCGAGCGTGAGGCCGCTCTCCTCCTCGAAGGCCGCCTTGCTCTCGTCGCTGATGATGATCGAGTCGTGCACGACGACCGTGACCGTGCCGGACGTGCCGGACGTTCCCGACGTCTCGCCCGTCGCGTCGTCCTGCGACGACTCGGAGGCGCAGGACGCCAGCACCAGGGCGATGCTGGTGGTGAGCCCGGCGACGAGCAGCCCGGTCCGTGCGGGCCGGCGTCGTGCAGGCTGGTGGGTGGTGTACAGCATGTGATGCGTCCTCCTGTGGACCGTGAAAAGCCTGAGGAGGGGTTCCACGCGCGCGCGTGGCGAGATTCCCGACTCCCTACACCGGTGCTAACCGGATCAGGTTCGAGGGTCTGCGGTATACCGCACTCTCAGCGCTCGTTCGCGCTCCCCTGTCGTTCGGGACGAGTTTACACGCGGTGTGCGGCCCCGGACGTGGGGCGCTAGCGTGGGGGCACATCGCTATCGCACGTGGAGGAACAGTGGCCCAGGACCAGTCCATGCAGGTCAAGCTCGCGACGCTCGCCATCTCGTTCGGGGCCGGTCTGCTCGCCCAGAAGATCGTCAAGACCATCTGGCTCAAGGCGACCGGCAAGCCCGGCAGCCTCGTCGACGACGACGACGCGACGATCGTCAGCATGGTGGGCTTCGCCGCCGTCACCGGAGCGACCGCGGCCCTGACCAGGGTTCTTGCTGCCCGCGGCACGACGAAGGTCGCCGCCCGCCTCGCCGCCCGCCGCTGAGCCGCCGTCCCCGATGCTCCCCGGGGTACTTCTCCCCATCGGGGCACGCCGCAGAACTCGGTAGCCTCAGGGAAGCTTGGACGTGTCGGCCCCATCCGACGACCGCAGTCGGGCGACCGGAGGGAGCACGGTGAACGAGCAGGACCTCGCGGACACGATGGAGTCCGCGCTCGCCGACGCGCACCGTGCCGCCGCGCGCGCACGGCGCGTCTCCGCCGACCTCGCCGACCTCCGCGGGGTGGGCCGTTCCTCCCGCGGCGAGGTCAAGGCCGAGGTCGACCACCGAGGGCTCGTCCAGGACGTGACCTTCGCTCACTCCGCGATGCGTCTCGACAAGGACCAGCTGCGGACCGCGATCCTCCAGACCGTCGGTGCCGCCCAGGCCGACCTCCAGGCCCAGGCCGCCGAGCTCCGGGGTGCGCTGCACCCCGACCCGCGCCCGATCGCCGAGCAGACCGAGATGTTCGACGTCGCCGAGCGCATCATGCGAGGCGAGCGATGAACGAGCAAGAGGTCTACGTCCACCTCGACTCGTTGCGGGCCCACAAGGAGGTCGTCCGTGGCCTGTCCCACGATCTCGGGGAGGCAGCTCAGGCCATCGCCCAGACGACCGCGCCCACCTTCGCGTACGGCATCCTCTGCTCCCCCATCCTCGCGGGACCGATGGCCCTCGTGCAGCAGGACGGTGCCGAGGGGGTCGCCGCGATGCACGACATCATGGACGCCGTCGTCGAGAACCTCGAGACGACGATGTGCGCGTACGAGTTCGTCGACACCTCGACACGCGACGGCATGAACCGCTTCCAGACGGACGCTCCGTGAACGACCTCATCCCGGACAGCCCCACGACCTCCATCACCGCGGGCGTCCGGGTGCTCGACTTCGGCAAGTCCGCCGTCGACGCGGCCGTCGCGGGCGACTGGCTCGGGGCCTCGCTCAGCGGCCTCGGCGCAGCGGCCGAGGGCGTCGCGATGATCATCGACCCGATCGGTGAGCTCCTCGCGAGCGGCGCCGCGTTCCTCATGGAGCACGTGCATCCCCTCCCCGAGATGCTCGACTCGATCGCCGGCGACCCGGCTCAGATCCAGGTCTTCGCCGGCACCTGGTACAACGTCGCAGCCCGTCTCAACGACGTCGCGGACGGCTACACGACCGCCCAGCGCGGCACCGCGCAGGACTGGACCGGCGACACGGCGACCCAGTACCAGTGCTTCGCCGACAACTTCGCGGAGATGATGCGGAGCGTCGCCTCGATCTGCGACGGCACCGGCCGCGCGCTCGCCATCGCCAGCGGTGTCGTCGCCGCCGTGCGCGCGATCGTCCGCGACCTCATCGCCGACCTCGTGGCCAAGCTCATCAAGTGGGTCGCCGAGATCGCCCTGACCGTCGGCATCGGTGCGAGCTGGGTGGTCCCGCAGGCCTGCGCCGCCGTGACCAAGTGGGTGAGCCGCGTGAGCGTCTGGCTGAGCGACCTCACCACCGCGATGGCCAAGCTCTCCGACCTCACGACGACGATCGGGACGAGCGTCAAGGCCACGAACAAGGCCCAGTCCGAGGTGGTGAGCGTCATGCTCGCCAAGCCGCGGCTCGACCTCCCGAGCTGGCCCACGGGCTCCATGCCGAAGCCGCCCTGGCACGACCCCATGTTCGGCCCGGACATGATCCCGCACCCCATCTCCACGCCCGGGCACGGCGCGAACGCGCACAACCAGAGCGAACAGTCCCAGGGGAACAGGTGATCGCGTGAGCATCGAGTCCGAGGCGTACCTCGCCTCGCAGAGGCAGATCGCCGGCTGGGTCGAGCAGGCGCAGCGGCAGGAGGCCGCGGCTCACGCGGTCCAGCGGCGCGTCGAGGCGCTCAGCGTCGAGCGCTGGTCGCCGCGGCGCGAGCTGCGCGTCGTGGTCGACCACGCCGGGATGCTCCGCGACGTCGAGGTCACCGACCTGGCCCTCGAGCTCGGGCCGAACGCCCTCAGCCGTCTTCTCATGGACACCGTGCGCGGCGCGCGTGCCACGCTCCGCGAGCGGGCGATCGCCGCAGCCGTGGACGTCGAGGGCCGGGACAGCCCGCTCGCCCGGTCGCTCTCCCAGGAGTACCGCAGCGCTCTCGGTGCCGACGGGCCCGCTCCCGACGACGACGTGACTCCCCCCTCGCGGTAGCGGCTCCGGGCTCGGCAGCCCCTCCGCACGCGGACGGTGCTCCGCGCGCGACGAGCCGGTCAGGCGTACGGGCTCTGCTGCGCGCGGCCGAGGAGCGCTCTCTCGTAGGCCGCGAACATCTGACGGGTCCTCTGGTCGGTCATGAGCCGCGGGTCGTCCACCGTCCAGCCGAGCAGGCACGGGAAGAGCACGCGTGCCTCGGCGATCGCACGGTCGGACGTGAGCGTCCGGCCCGGGGCACCTACGACGACGATCGTCGGGGCCGGCTCGTCCGAGGACTCGTACGTCCCCGCGACGTCGGCCCGTTCGGGATCTGGCTCGACCGTGATGCTCCACGCGCCGTCCCGTGTGATGCGCACCGGCTTGCGCAGGTAGCGGTACCGCGTGATCCGGTCCGGCTCGACGACGAGCCGCGACCGCCAGACCATGACCAGGACGAGGACCGCCCCGATCGACATGACGACGGTCACCGTCCACTGGAAAGGGACGGAGGCGCCGTTCTCGGAGAAGATCGTGGGGTCGGTCATCGCGTTGCGGAGCGTGAGCAGGGGGGCGAGCAGGAGGATGGTGCCGATCACCCGGACGACGAGCGGGACTCGGACGACGTGCTTCGGTGCTCGCTTCACCCGCTCATCGTAGGTCCCCCGCAGTCGACCTCCTCTCTCCGACGGAGCTCGACAGGTAGGCGCAGGGGATGCGGCGAGATGGTGCGACACGGCACAGTAGGCGCATGCGCCCCCACCTCCCGCTCCGGCCCTCGTCCCACCTTCGATACGCTGCGGCCGCGGTGACCCTGTCACTCTTCCTCGTCGGGTGCACGGCGAGCGGCGAGACGCCGGCAGCTACCGAGGCACCCAGGTCCACTCCCTCCGAGGCCGCTGAGGCGCCGGCCGCTGTCGAGCTGCCTGCCGGGCCGCTCGGTGACCACGCCCGCTGGCTCGTCGGGCAGATGAGCACCGATCCCGTCGACGACGCGACCGCGGCATCCGCACGCTTCTCGCAGACGATGCTCGACCAGGTGGGGGCGGACACGATCCTCCTGCGGCTGGAGTCGCTGCGCTCGACCGGTCCGTGGACGCCGGTCGAGTTCTACGGCTCGGAAGCGGAAGCGGGCTCGGAAGCGGAAGCGGGCGTGACGATCCAGGACACCGCCGGGACGTTCCTCGACGCTCGGATCGCGGTCGACGCCGACGGGCTCGTCGCGGGTCTGCAGCTCACACCTCGCACCGACCCTGCCCGTACTGCCCCGTCGTCGTGGGAAGAGCTCGACGAGCGCGTCGACGAGCTCGGCGAACGCCTCGGCGGGCTCGTCGACGTCGACGCAGTCGTGCTCGTCTCGCGGGTCACCGACGCGACGGACCCCTCGCAGGCACCGGGTGCACGCTGCGAGCCCGTCCACAGCACGGGCGACGTGGACGCGGCCATGCCACTGGGCTCGGTCTTCAAGCTCTACGTGCTCGCGGCGGTCGCCGAGGCCGTCGAGACCGGCACGCTCACGTGGGACACACCGCTCACGCTGACGGACGACGTGCGGTCCCTCTCCTCCGGCACGCTCCAGGACCAGCCCGCGGGAACCGTGGTGACGGTGCGCGAAGCCGCCGGCGCGATGATCGAGGTCAGCGACAACACGGCCGCAGACCTCCTCGTCGCGACCGTCGGGCGCGACGCCGTGCTCGCGACGATGACCGCGACCGGGCACAGCGACCCGTCGCTCAACACCCCGTTCCTCATGACGCGGGACGTCCTCCGCCTCGGCTGGGCGGTCGCCCCGGGCGGCCCGGAGACCCCGGCGTGGAACGCACTGTCCGAGCCCGAGCAAGCAGCGACCGTGGCGGCGTTGCCCGGCGGGCGGATCGGCATCTACGCCGACGCCACGGCGACGCCCGTCTGGCAGGACGGGCTCGACTGGTTCGCGAGCGCCGCAGACCTCTGTGCCGTGCACGTCGCGCTCCAGGACGCCGCGGGCACCCCCACGGGCGGTCCGGTCCGCGAGATCCTCGCCGCCAACCCCGGGACGGAGATCGAGACCGACGCCTGGTCGTACCTCGCCTACAAGGGCGGCGGCATGCCGGGCGTCCTGACCGACTCCTGGTACGCGCAGGACGTGGACGGCAGTGCGGTCGTCGTGACCGTGCTCCTCACGTCGAGCGACCCCGCGACGCTCCAGAGCACGGACGCCTTCGACGAGCTGTCGGAGGCTGCGCTCACCCTCGCCGCCGGCTGAGCAGGAGCGACGCTCGCGGCGGGATCACCGGTGCCGTGGGCCCTGGCACGTTCCTCCCTCCGACGGAGGTGCTCGGTACCGGCGACGGATGTGCCCGACCGCTCCCGGCACCACAGTGGACACATGAGCCGCACCGCCCCGCACCTGCCTCTCCTGTCCACCGACCGCGCGTCCGCAGCGCGTGGGTCCAGCTCGCGTCCGGCTGTGTCGCGTCCGTCCGCGCGCCGCTGGTCCGGGTCTGCTCGCGCGGCGGCCTCGGCCGCAGCGGGACTCTCGCTCCTGCTCGCGGGGTGCACGGCGTCCGACGAGGACGCCCCGGCCGAGCCGACCGCATCCGCGCCCGCCGAGGCCGACGAGACCCCGGTCGCTGTCGAGCTGCCCGCCGGGCCGCTGGGGGACCACGCCCGGTGGCTCGTCGGTCAGGTGAGCACGGACCCGCTGGACGACGCAGAGACCGCGGCCGCGCGGTTCTCCCAGGCGATGCTCGACCAGGTCGGCGCAGACGAGATCCTCGCGGGGCTCGAGTCGCTGCGCGCAACCGGTCCGTGGACTCCGGTCGCGTTCGACGGCTCGGATGCCGAGGCCGTCATGACCATCGAGGACACCGCGGGGACCTTCCTCGACGTGCAGCTCGTCGTCGATGCCGACGGGCTCATGGCCGGTCTCCTCCTCACGCCCGGCACCGACCCGGACCGACCCGCGCCGACGTCGTGGGACGAGCTCGACGAGCGCCTCGACGAGC
Source organism: Sanguibacter sp. 25GB23B1 (assembly GCF_040012415.1). Classification (NCBI taxonomy): domain Bacteria; kingdom Bacillati; phylum Actinomycetota; class Actinomycetes; order Micrococcales; family Sanguibacteraceae; genus Sanguibacter; species Sanguibacter sp. 25GB23B1. The sequence continues at coordinate 33,713 of NZ_JBDYKL010000032.1, read as the reverse complement.
TCGGAGAGGTCGACGCCAGCGTCCTCGTCTCGCGGGTGGCCGAGGCGAGCGGTCCGTCGCAGGCCCCGGGCGAGCGGTGCGAGCCCGTCCATGCTGCGGGTGACACCGAGGCGGCGATGCCGGTCGCGTCGATCGTCAAGCTCTACGTCCTCGCAGCGGTCGCCGAGGCCGTCGAGGCCGGCACCCTCACGTGGGACACGCCGCTCACGCTGACGGACGACGTGCGCTCGCTCCCGTCCGGCACCCTCCAGGACCAGCCGACCGGCACCGTCGTCACGGTGCGCGACGCGGCAGGCGCGATGATCGCGATCAGCGACAACACGGCGACGGACCTCCTCGTCGCGACCGTCGGCCGCGATGCCGTGCTCGCGACGATGACCGCCACCGGGCACAGCGACCCGTCGCTCAACACCCCCTTCCTCATGACGCGCGACCTCTTCCGTCTCGGGTGGGCCGGCGCAGCCGACGCCCCGGCGTGGGACTCCCTCTCCGAGACCGAGCAGGCTGCGGCCGTCGCGGCGCTCCCCGGCGGGCCGATCGTCGTCGACCCCGCCGCGGTGACGACCGCCGTGTGGGAGGACGGGGTCGACTGGTTCGCGACCGCGACGGACCTCTGCGCCGTGCACGTCGCGCTCCAGGACGCCGCCGGCACCGGGACGGGTGGACCGGTCCGCGAGATCCTCGCCGCGAACCCCGGCGTCGAGGTCGACACCGCCGCGTGGCCGTACGTCGGGTTCAAGGGCGGCAGCACGCCGGGCGTCGTGGCCGGGTCCTGGTACGCGGAGGACGCCGAGGGCGCTGCGGTGGTCGTCAGCGTGCAGCTCGCGTCGAGCGATCCCGCGACGCTGCCGAGCATCGGGACCTTCGTCGACCTCTCGGAGGCGGCGCTCACGCTCGCGGCGGAGTGATCCCGACGCGGCCGGCCTGCCCGGCTGGTGGGTTTCGCCGGCCGGCCGGGCTGTGGGCAGGCTGCCGTCAGGGGTTCGCGCGGCCGTAGGCCGTGAGGAAGCGGAGCGTGTGCGCGTCCTTGACGAGCTCGGGGCGCTGACGGGACCAGACCAGGAGGGTCGGCAGGATCGTGTCGGCCTCGCGCCGGTTCTCGCGCGAGGTGATCGTCATGTCACCCCGGCCGGTGAGGACGATGGTGGGCAGGATCGAGCTCGCGCCGGGGATGCCCACCGGTCCGGCGTCCGTCGCCTCCGCCGGCTCGGGGGGATCCTCGGCGAGCGCCGTCGAGACCTCGATCCGACGGGCGTCGTCGAGCGTGATGGTCTGCGCGTCGGAGAACAGACCCACACGGGTCACGTCGGCGCTCGTCGCGGAGAGCCGTACGCGCCAGCACCCGGCGAGCAGGACCACGGCGGCGATCGAGAGGACGACGGCCACGGTCGACGGCACCGGCCCGGGCGCGTCGGGGCGCCCGGCGACGGACGGGCCGACGACCGTCACGACGAGGACGACGAGGAGTGCCGCGAGCAGCACCGTCGCACCGACGCGCAGGAGGAGCGACGGCCGGAGCTCGACCGGTGGCAGCAGTGCCTGGGCCGGAGCGGTCGGTGGGAGAACCGCCGGCGGCAGGTCAGCCGGTGGCCGGGCGGTCGGGCTCGCTTCGTCGCGCATGGCATGCAGCGTAGGGGCTGGCGCCGGATCGCGACAGGGCCGGCGCCGGCTGCGATCGGTGCCGGACGGTTCCGGCACCGATCGCGGACTCAGCCCTCGCGCACCGACCGGACGATGCGGAAGCCTCCGGCGGGGACGGTCGTGACCCCGCCCGTCGTCTCTCCGCTCACGAGGTCGGCTCCTGCCAGAGGAAGCGTCGTGTCCGTCCCGGTGTGGTTGAGGACGAACGTGTAGTCGATCGTCTCGGCCGCACCGCCGGTCGTGTGACCGCCGGCCGCGGCGCTGCGCCGTACGATCTCGACGTCCGCGGGCACGGTGCGGTCCGGGACGAGCCCGGCGTCCGCGTAGAGCCGGTCGGCGAGGGTGGCGAGCGCGTCGTCGGTCACGCGGGTCGAGACGTACCACGCCGTGCCTGCGCCGTGGGTGTTGCGGGTGATGGCTGCCTGGCCTGCGGCGGGACCGCCGGTCGTGCCGGCGGCGTAGGACGCGACGACCTCGGCCGTCCCGACGACGAGGTCGTCGGCCCAGACGTCGGTGCGCAGCCCGTCGAAGCCGCCGCCGACGAGCTCTGCGCGCTCGTCCTCGCGCAACGGCAGGAACTCCTCGACGTCGACACCGAGGACGTCGCGCAGCGAGGCGAGGAACCCGCCGGGGCGCACGGCGTCGTTCTCGTCGACCACACCGGAGAAGTACGACGCGGCGAGCGTCCCACCCTGCTCGACGAAGTCCGCGAGGTTCGCGGCGGCACGGCCCGTGAGCAGGTAGGAGGCCGGCGCGAGCACGAGACGGTAGCCGTCGAGGGACGCCTCGGGGTGGACGAAGTCGACGGCGATCTTGTCGCGCCACAGCTGGTCGTAGAACGCGCTGATCCGCTCGCGGTGCGAGAGGTCCTCGCTCGGTCGCCACTCGAGGTCCTGCGCCCAGAAGCTCTCCCAGTCCCAGAGGATCGCGACGTCGGCGTGCACGCGGGAGGTGCGCACCTCGTCGACGGCCGCGAGCGTCGCTCCGAGCTCGACGACCTCGCGCCACACACGGCTCGTGGTGCCCGCGTGCGGGAGCATCGCGGAGTGGAACTTCTCCGCACCGGAGCGGGAGGCGCGCCACTGGAAGAACATGATCGCGTCGGCGCCGCGGCCGAGGTGGGAGAGCGCGTTGCGCGCCATCTCGCCGCGCCGCTTGGAGACGTTGCGGGCCTGCCAGTTCACGCCCGAGGTCGAGTGCTCCATGAGGATCCACGGCTTGCCGCCGGCGAGGGACCGCGTGAGGTCGGCGTCCATCGCGAGGCCCACGTGGTTGCGACGGTCGGCGGCCCACAGGTAGTGGTCGTTGCTGACGATGTCGACCTCGCGCGCCCACGCCCACAGGTCCATGGACGGGCAGGAGGTGGCCATGAAGTTCGTCGTCACGGGGATGCCGGGTGTCGCGGCGTGGAGGACGTCACGCTCGGCGACGAAGCACTCGAGCAGCGCGTCGGACGTGAAGCGTGCGAAGTCGAGGCGCTGCGCGGGGTTGACGACGCTCGCGGACGTGGCCGGCGCACCGATGTGCTCCCAGTCGCCGTAGGCCTGGCCCCAGAACGCCGTGCCCCAGGCGGCGTTGAGCGCGTCGAGCGTCGTGTAGCGGCGGCGCAGCCACGTGCGGAAGGCGCGGACGCTGTGCTCGTCGTAGCTGTCGGAGACGGGCGCGCCGTACTCGTTGTGCACGTGCCACAGGGCGAGGGCCGGGTGCGAGCCGTAGCGCTCGGCGAGCGCGGCCGTGATCCGCAGGCACGCCTCGCGGTACGCGGGGGACGACGGGCTCGCCATGCCGCGGGACCCGTGCGCGAGGACGACCCCGTCGCGGGTGACGACCCGGGAGTCGGGGTGCGCGGCGTAGAACCAGGCCGGCGGGGCGGCCGTCGGGGTGCCGAGGTCGACGCGGATGCCGGCGGAGTGCAGGAGGTCGAAGAGGCGGTCGAGCCAGCCGAAGTCGAACCGGCCGGGCTCGGGCTCGAGGCGTGCCCACGCGAAGATCGCGACGCTCACGAGGTTGACCCCGGCGTCCCGCATGAGTGCGACGTCCTGCTCCCAGACCTCCTCGGGCCACTGCTCGGGGTTGTAGTCGCCGCCGTAGCAGAGGGTGTCGACGCCGGGCAGCCACGACCTGTCCGCGCGCAGGGGCTCCGGCTGCGCTTCCCCCGCTCCCCGGACGGACCCCAGGACGGCTGATGACTGGCTCATGACACTCCTTGCCGGCGTGCGGCGGTAGCTTGCCGCCGGGCGGCAAGGGGACGGCCGACGATCGACCGGACAGTGGTGGGACGGACAGTGGCTCTACGCACGGTGGCGGCTCCGACCTGTGGGGATGCTCGAGCGGCAACTGTGCGCGCTCACAGACATCAACGGGACGATGCAACAACGAGATAACACTAGTTTTGAACGGTTGACAAGCCTCCGGTGAATGCCTGTACTGTGACCGGTCACAGGCACACTGTCGTCTTTGACGCACACTGCCGTGCCGGCCCCCGCGACGATGCGGTGGTTACCGACCAAGGAGGAACCATGCGCCTCACAGCAGGCACCCGCATCGCCGCAACGGCGGCCGCGGCAGCACTCACGTTCACCCTCGCCGCCTGCTCGGGCGACGACAGCAGCGCCGGGAGCGACGGACCCGTCGAGCTCACCTTCTGGACCTGGGCCCCGGAGATGGAGGCCGTCGTCGACATCTGGAACGCCGAGAACCCCGACATCCAGGTCGTCGTCAACAAGCAGGACGGCGGCGACGCCGCGGTCACCAAGCTCCTCACCGCCATCAAGGCAGGCAGCGGCGCGCCCGACATCATGCAGGCCGAGTACCAGGCCATCCCGACCATGGTGTCCGCCGAAGCGCTCGCCGACATCTCCGACACCGTCGGCGACGACGTGGCCGGCCAGTTCCCCGAGGGCGTGTGGAACTCCGTGACCCTCGGCTCCGACGCGGTCTACGCGGTGCCGCAGGACTCCGGGCCCATGCAGTTCTACTACCGCGCAGACATCTTCGCCGAGCTCGGCCTCCAGGTCCCCACCACGTGGGAGGAGTACGCCGACGTCGCAGCCGCCGTACAGGCAGCCGACCCGACGAAGCATCTCGGCACGTTCTCCGCGACGGACGCGGGCTGGTTCACCGGCCTCGCCCAGCAGGCCGGCGCCTCCTGGTGGAGCATCGAGGGCGACACGTGGAAGGTCTCCGTCGACGACGAGGCCACCCTCAAGGTCGCCGAGTACTGGGGCGGTCTCGTCGAGTCCGGCGTCATCGACAACAAGCCGATGTACACCCCGGAGTGGAACGCCGCCCTCAACGACGGCAGCCAGATCGGGTGGCTCAGCGCCGTCTGGGCACCGGGCGTCCTCGCCGGGAACGCCCCCGACACGGCCGGCCTGTGGCAGATGGCCCCCATGCCGCAGTGGGACGCCACCGAGCCCTCCACCGGCAACTGGGGCGGCTCCTCCACCGCCGTGACCACGCAGTCCGAGCACGAGGCCGAGGCCGTCGAGTTCATCACCTGGCTCAACAGCTCGAGCGAGGGCGTCGAGGCGCTCGCCACGATCTCGGCCGTCTACCCGGCCAGCACGCCCGGCCAGGCCGAGGCGCTCACCGCACCGCCGGAGTTCTTCTCCAACCAGGCCGACTTCTACGACATCGCGGCCGAGACCGCCGCGACCGCCGGGTCCTTCACGTACGGACCCAACGTCAACGTCGCCTACTCGGCCTACAACGACGCGTTCGGCAAGGCCGCCGAGGCCAAGTCGCAGGCCGACTTCGTCGCGGCCGTGGCGACGATGCAGGAGGTCACGTTCGAGGACCTCGAGAACGCCGGCTTCTCCGTCACCGAGTAGTCGCACCCGAGTCGTCGCACGCACGACCCTCCGACCGGTGGGGCGCGGGCTCTCTCCCGTGCGCCCGCGCCCCACCTCCCACACCTGGAGCACGCACATGCCGTCGCCCTCCCGCAGGTCCCCCACCGCCTCCCGGCGCGCGCTCGCCCCGTGGGGCTTCCTCGCCCCGGCGATCACGCTGTTCGTCCTGTTCATGGCGCTGCCGATCGGCTACGCGGCCTACCTCAGCCTGCGCAAGGTCCAGGTGAGCGGCCTCGGCCTCGGCTCCGGCTCCCGCACCGAGGTGTGGGCCGGGCTGTCCAACTACTCCCGCGCGCTGAGCGACCCCGAGTTCGTCGCCAGCGTCGGCCGCGTGGGTCTGTACGGCCTCGTGCTCGTGCCCACCATGATCATCCTCGCGCTGCTCTTCGCGCTGCTGCTCGACTCGAAGCACACGCGCGCGAAGAGCTTCTCGCGCGTCTCGATCTTCCTGCCCTACGCGGTGCCCGCGGTCATCTCCTCGCTCCTGTGGGGCTTCCTCTACCTGCCCGCGGTGAGCCCGTTCTACTACGTCTTCGACAGGCTCGGCTGGGACGCCCCGACGCTGCTGTCCTCCGACCTCGTCATGTTCGCCATCGCGAACATCGCCCTGTGGGGCGGCGTCGGCTTCAACATGATCGTCATCTACACGGCCCTCAAGGCGATCCCCACGGACATCTACGAGGCGGCCCGCATCGACGGCGCCACCGAGCGCATGATCGCCCTGCGGATCAAGGTCCCGATCGTCGCACCGTCGCTCATCATGACGTTCGTCTTCTCCATGATCGCGACGCTCCAGGTCTTCGCGGAGCCCGTCACGCTGCGCCCGCTGACCAACACGATCTCCACCTCGTGGTCCCCGCTCATGAAGGTCTACCGCGACGCGTTCACGCGCGACGACATCTACTCGGCCGCGGCGACGTCGATCATCATCGCGGCCGCGACCTTCGTCCTCTCGTTCGGTTTCCTGCGCCTCGTCCAGAACCGTGCCTTCGGCCAGGAGAACTGACATGACCACCACGACCCTCACCGGCACCACCTCGCCGACCACGAGCGCCCCGACCTCGTCGTCCCGCACCGGGCGCAACCGCATCAGCTGGCCCGCGACGATCATCCTCATCGTCGGCGCCCTGTACTGCCTGCTCCCCGTCGCGTGGGTGCTCATGGCCTCGTCGAAGAGCGCCGCAGAGCTCTTCTCGACCTTCACGTTCGCGCCGTCGACGTACCTCGTCGACAACGTCGCGGACCTCTCCGCCTACCGCGACGGCATCTTCTGGCGCTGGATGCTCAACACCGCGCTCTACGCGGGCGTCGGCGCGCTGCTCTCGGCGATCGTGTCCGCCATGGCCGGCTACGGCCTGGCGAAGTACCACTTCACCGGCAAGAAGCTCGTCTTCAACGTGCTGCTCGCAGGCGTCCTCGTCCCGGCGGTCGTGCTCGCGATCCCGCAGTACCTGCTCTTCGCCCAGGTGGGCCTGACGAACACGTACTGGTCCGTGCTCCTCCCAAGCATCATCAGCCCGTACGGCATCTACCTCGCCCGCATCTACGCCGCGGCGTCCGTGCCCGACGACGTCATCGAGGCGGCCCGCACCGACGGCGCGAAGGAGCTGCGCATCTTCCGGTCGATCGCGATGCCGATGATGCTGCCCGGTCTCGTGACGGTGTTCCTCTTCCAGTTCGTCGGCATCTGGAACAACTACATGCTGCCGTACATCATGCTCGGCAACGACCGCCTCTTCCCGCTGACGGTCGGCCTCTCGGGGCTCCTCAACCAGGGTGCGTCGCAGCCGGCGATGTACACCTCCGTCATCACCGGGGCGCTCCTGTCGATCATCCCGCTCATCGCGCTCTTCCTCACGCTGCAGCGCTACTGGCAGGTGGATCTTGCCGCCGGTGCCGTCAAGGCCTGAGCGCGTGCCCGAGCGCGTGCCTGCGCGCACGCCCGGGCGCGGAGCCGCGACGCGGGGCCGCCGTGGCCTAGAGTCTGGGACGTGGAGCCTGGGGTGGAGTCTGTGACGGCGCGCAAGCGTCCGACGATCCGCGACGTGGCCGCGGCGGCGGGCGTCTCCCGCGGCACGGTCTCGCGCGTCATCAACGGCGGCCACTGGGTGTCGCCCGAGGCGCTCGCGGCGGTCCAGGAGGCCATCCGGACCACCGGGTACTCCATGAACCAGCACGCGCGCTCGCTGGCGACCGGGCGCTCGAACTCGATCGCGTTCCTCCTCACGGAGCCGCAGCACCTGCTCTTCGAGGACCCGACCTTCTCGATCCTGCTCCGCGGCGCCGCCCAGGCGCTCGGCAAGCGCGAGATGCCGCTGCTGCTCATGGTCGCGGGCACGCCCGAGGAGCGACGGCGCATCACGGAGTACATCACCGCCGGTCACGTCGACGGCGTGCTGCTCATCTCGTCGCACCAGGGGAACCCGATGGTGAAGTCGTTGCTGAGCAACGGCGTCCCGACGATCGCCTGTGGTGTGCCGATGGGCTACGAGACGTCGATCGGGTACGTCTCGGCCGACGACCTCGGCGGGGCGCGCAAGATGACCCAGCACCTGCTCGACCGGGGGCGCACGCGGGTCGCGACGATCACCGGCCCCATGGACACCCCGGGCGGGAAGATCCGCCTCGAGGGCTACCGGGACGCGCTCGGCGACCGCTTCGACGAGGCGCTCGTCGCGCACGGCGACTACTCGCGCGAGGGTGGCACGCGCGCGATGGCGGCCCTCCTCGAGCGGGCACCCGACCTCGACGCGGTCTTCGTCGCGTCCGACCTCATGGCCGCGGGCGCGATGACGGCGCTGCGCGACGCGGGCCGGAGCATCCCGGGCGACGTGGCCGTCGGCGGCTTCGACGACTCCGGGCTCGCGGCGACGCTCGATCCCCCGCTGACGACGATGCGCCAGCCGTTCGAGCGCATCAGCTTCGAGATGGTCCGCCTGCTCCTCGAGGTCATCGAGGGGCAGGACCCGGCCGCGGTGACGTTGCCGACGACGCTGGTCGAGCGCGCGAGCACCTGACCGGGCGCGCCGGCTCAGCTCACGCCGCGACCGAGACCGCGATGCGGTTCTTCCACGGGTCGTCGAAGCGCAGGGCGGCTTCGGCCTCGCCGGCGCTCGCGCCGCGGTCGTAGCTCGTCGCGACGCCGTGGTGGTCGAGCCGGTCGGCGAGCGCCGCGACGTCGTCGGTCGACGGCACGACGATGGAGACCTCGCCGAGCCCGAGCGTGACGGGGCGGGGACCGGCACCCATGGACCGCCACGTGTTCATCGCGAGGTGGTGGTGGTAGCCGCCGGCGGAGACGAACAGGGCGCTGGGCATCTCGGCGGTGGCCTCGAACCCGACGGTGTCGACGTAGAAGCGGCGGGCGGCGGGGACGTCGCCGACCTGGAGGTGGACGTGCCCGACGACGGCGGGCTCCGCCGCGGGGGCGTCGGCCGTCTCGGAGGTGATGTGGGTGCTGACGAAAGCGTTGGGGTCGAGGGGGAGGCTGTCCATGACGACCTGCGTGCCGTTCCAGCTCCACTGGTCGCGCGGACGGTCGACGTAGAGCTCGATGCCGTTGCCCTCGGGGTCGTCGAGGTAGAACGCCTCGGAGACGAGGTGGTCGGCGCTGCCGGTGTAGAGCCCGGACGCGTGCTGGGCGACGCGGAGCATGGTCGCGGCGAGAGCGGCCCGGTTCTCGAAGAGGATCGCGGTGTGGAAGAGTCCGGCCTGGCCGCGCTGCGCGTGCGGCATGTCCGGTGCGTGGCGCAGGACGACGAGCGGCGTACGACCGCGGCCGAGGGTGACGATCCCCTCGCGGCGGTCGGCGGCGGTCGAGGCGCTGCCGGAGCCGGGGGTGGTTTCGACGACGTCGAGCGCGATGGCGCGGGTGTAGAAGTCGACCATCGCGTCGATGTCGTGGACGTAGAGAGTCACGGCGTCCATGGACGTGCCGGCTGCCATGAGGTCGCCTGATGCCGTCCGGAGTGTGGTCTCGGTCGAGGGCGCTGGGGCGTCGGGGGTGGTTGCGCCGCTCGCGGCGCCGGGGACGATCATCGTGCGGCTCATGGTGGCTCCTTCTGTATGGAACTAGTTCACCATTCAATACTTGAAAGGTCAAGCATCTACAGTCGACTCCGATGCGGAGGTCCGGCCCGAGTCACCCCTGCGCACCCTTCAGCCTCTGTCGCAGCGACGGCACACCCGGCCCCTCGAGCTCGTCGAGGTAGGCGGTGCGGCCGGCCATGCTCATCACGAGCGCGAGGGTCGAGCCGATGACCAGGGGTCCCGAGCCTGCGGCGAACGGTCCGTCGTCCGCGCGCAGCTGCAGGCCCCTGGCGTGCGTCTTGCTCGCGACGGTGAAGTCGCGGCGCGCGTAGAAGTCGGCCACGACGGTGAGCGCGTCGACGGCCGGCTCGCGGTGGATCCCGAGCGGTCGGCGGATGTCCTGGGCGTGCACGAGCACCTCGCCGAGGTAGGCCGGGGTGTGGCTCGACGGCGCCGTCGTGCTCGCGACGACCGAGCGGAACCGTTCGAGCGTCTCGGCCGGGGTCGAGCCGCGGTGCTCGAGCATCCGGCGCTGGTTGTGGACGTCGGGCCGGAAGCGCGCGCCGACGATGCTCCGCGCCCATCGCCACGGCCCCACGCTCGCCGCGGCGACGAGGTGGGCCACGACCTCCTCGACGTCCCAGTCCCCGCACAGGGTGCTGTGCCGCCACTGCTCCTGAGCGAGACCTGCGAGGTCGTCAGCCAGCGCGGCGCGTTCCGCGTGCGCCAGGGCCCAGAGGTGCTGGTCCCGTCGTGCCTTCTCGCTCGACCTCCCGCTCATCGGTCCCGCCGCTTCCGCGACACGGGTGCGGCCGCTGCGACCTCGGCCAGCCGGTCGGCGCCCAATCCGTCGAGATGCTCGCGTGGCACGGGTCGCCCGGAGACCGCGAGGAGCAGGTCGAGCGCGTCGGCTGTCACCTCGTCCCCGTCACCCCACGCCGTCCCGGTCCGCCGGTCGACGAGCTGCAGCCCCGCGGCACGCTCCCGGCCTCCGCCGAAGGAGACCGGGGTGCGCAGCTGGTAGGCGAGCACCTGGACGACCGCCGGCTCGGGGTAGGCCCCGGCGAGACCGAGCGGCCTGCGGACGTCCTCGCCGTGCACCAGGGCCTCGACGAGCCGCGTGGCGAGGTTCGCCGGGGGCGTCCGTTCGAGGTCGGCTGCGGCTCGGAGCGCCTCGAGGGTCGCCCCCGGGTCCTGCCGCTTCTCCCGCGCGATGCCGCGCTCGTTCGCGCGGTCGAAGTCCATCCGCGCCGCGAGGAGGTCGCGGACGAAGGACAACCGGCCGGTCTTCGCCGTGTCGACGAGGTGCGCGACGACGTCGTGGACGTCCCACCCTGGGCAGAGCGAGGGCGTGAGCCACTGCTCGTCCTGGAGGCCGCTCAGGTCGTCGGACAGGCGACGCCTCTCGGCATGGACGGTCTGCCAGATCTCGGCTGCTGACGGGCGCACGTCGCCTCCCTCTCGGGTCCGGTTCGGGTGAGGCACGCCTGAGAACCTCACTACAGATAATGAAGTGAACACTACTCCAACCGTAGTACGCTGCGTCAATGGCTCATCGGCGGACGTACGGCTCCTACGACGACGGCTGCGCCGCCGCCCACGCGCTCGACCTCGTCGGCGAGCGGTGGACGCTCATCGTCGTCCGCGAGCTCCTCCTCGGCCCCAAGCGCTTCTCGGACATCCAGCGCGACGTCCTCGGGATCGGGCCCGCAGTCCTCACGCAACGCCTCCAGGACCTCGAGGCCGACGGTATCCTCCGGCGCCGCCGGCTCCCCGGAGCCGGGCGCGTCGACGTGTACGAGCTCACCGCGTGGGGCTACGAGCTCGAGGCCGTCAACACGGCGCTGTCGCGGTGGGCCGTCGCCTCCCCTGCCCTGCCGTGGGAGGCGAGCATGAGCCCGGACACCGTCGTCCTCGCGATGCGCGCGCACGCGCGCCCGCTCCCCGCGGGCTCGGAGGAGCGACACGTCGAGCTCCGCCTCGTGGACTCCCGACGCACCGGTGCCGAGCCGGTGGCCTACCTGGCCCGGATGACGGTCGAGGCCACCACCGTCGAACGCAGCCACGAGCCTGGACCGACCGACGCCCAGGTGGCGGCAACGACCGCGGACTGGAAGGCCTGCCTCATCGGGGGCATACCGCTGGCCGAGCTCCCGGCGGTTCGCGTTGAGGGCAGCGACGACGCGGTGCGGCAGCTCATCGAGGCGACGGCGCTGCGCGCTCCAGCCCGCTCGAGCTGAGCCAGGGCGTTCACTGCACCAGCGGTCGCCCCTAGGGTGGGTCCATGGCTACCGCCCCGCTGCGTACCGTGACCGAGCACCACGCCCTCGCGCTCGCCCTCTGCGAGCCGCTCACCGCCCACCGGGTCCCGCTCGCCGACGCCCACGGGCTCGTCCTCGCCGCCGAGGTCCTCGCCGGCACGGACACGCCTCCGTTCGACAACTCCGCCATGGACGGTTTCGCCGTCCGGCACGTCGACGTCGCCCACGCCTCCCCCGAGGCTCCCGTGACCCTCACGGTCGTCGGTGACCTCCCGGCCGGGTCGGGCGACGACCCCGCCGTCCCCGCCCGCAGCGCCGTCCGCATCATGACGGGTGCGCCGGTACCCACCCACGCGACGGCGGTCGTCCCCGTCGAGCACACCGACGTCCCGTCCGGCCCGGGCACGCTCCCCGCGACCGTCGAGATCCGTCAGGCACCCGAGCTCGGTGCGCACGTGCGCCGGGCCGGCGAGGACGTGCAGGCCGGCGACGTCGTGCTCACGGCCGGCGGACGCCTCACACCTCGCGCGATCGCAGCCGTCGCGAGCGCCGGCAGCGCCGTCGTCGCCGTGCGCCCCAAGCCCCGCGTCGGCGTCCTGTCCACCGGCTCGGAGCTCGTCGCCCCGGGCACGGCCCTGCGGCGCGGCCAGATCCCGGACTCCAACTCCTACCTCCTCGCCGCCGCCGTCGAGGAGGCCGGCGGCATCGCCGTGCGCGTCGGCGCCGTGACCGACGACGCCGACGCCTTCGCCGCTGCGCTCACGGAGCTCGCCGCCCAGGTCGACATGATCATCACCACCGGCGGCGTGAGCGTCGGCGCGTTCGACGTGGTCCGCGAGGTCCTCGAGAGCTCCGAGACCGTCGAGTTCACGCCCGTCGCGATGCAGCCCGGCAAGCCGCAGGGCCTCGGCACCTGGCAGGGCGTCCCGATCTTCACGCTGCCGGGCAACCCGGTGAGCGCCTTCGTGTCCTTCGAGACCTTCGTCCGCCCCGGCCTGCGCCGCATGGCCGGTCACCCCGACGTCGAACGACCCGTCCTCGTGCGCCGTGCCGGCGCCTCGTGGCGCTCACCCGAGGGTCGAGAGCAGCGCATGCCCGTCCGCTTCGTCGACCACACCGTGGTGCCCGCCACCGGCCGCGGATCCGGCTCCCACCTCGTCGCGAGCCTCGCTCTCGCCGAGGGCCTCGCGATCGTGCCCGCGGACGTCACCGAGGTCACCGAGGGCGATGAGCTGCACGTCATGCTCGTCTCGTGAGCCTGCGGTGACCGGGCAGTCGGACGAGCCGTCCGTCGGGAGCGCTGTCCCCCCGTACGACGCGATCGTCCTCGCAGGGGGACGAGCCACCCGCCTCGGCGGCGACAAGCCGAACGTCCACGTCGGCGGACGTCGGCTCCTCGACCACGTGCTCGAGGCGACGACGGGTGCGCGCCGGGTCGTCGTCGTCGGGCCGGACGACCTGCTCGCAACCCGTGACAGCACGGACGGTCCGGTCACGTCAGAACGATTCGCCTCGACGCCCGTCACCTCGACCGGTCGAGTGAGCGTCGCCCGCGAGGACCCACCCTTCGGCGGACCCGTCGCAGGGCTGGCGGCCGGCCTCGCCCGGCTCGCGGAGCGCTCGGAGGCAGACACGGACACGGACGGCGCTCCGACGCCGGTCCTCCTGCTCGCGTGCGACGTGCCGCTGGCCCCCCGACTCGTCCCGGACCTGCTCAGGGCATGGACCGCCGCGCACGACGAAGCAGCACCGCGCACGGCCGCACAGGCCGAGACCACGCACGGTGACTCACGGCGCGACGGGGGCCGACCGGACGGGATCTGCGTCGAGTCGGGCGGTCGGGCGCAGTGGCTCGTCGGGGTCTACGACGCACGTGCGCTGCGCCGTGCCCTCGCAGCTGTCGCAGCGGCACGGGGCATCGACGGGGCGTCCGTCAAGCAGCTCGTCGGGCACCTCGCGCTCCGGACGATCCCGGACCCGCAAGCCCTGAGCGCGGACGTCGATACGTGGCACGATGTTGAGCGCATCGACAGCCGCCTCGCCGAAGGAGACCCCCGATGACCGACGCCGCCACCGAACCCGCTCTCGCCGACTGGATCGACGCCCTCGCGCAGAAGCTCGACATCGACCCGGACGACGTCGACCTCACGGCCGTCCTCGACCTCGCACGGGACGCCGCCCACAACGTCGAGCGCCCCGCCGCCCCGGTGACGACGTTCATGGTCGGCTACGCCGCCGGTCTCAGCGACCGCCCCGTCGAGGAGCTCTTCGCCGTCGCGACGAAGCTCGCCGCCACCTGGTCCGACGACTGACCCACCCGCACACCCACGCCCGCGCCCGCCCGTGCCGGCGCGGCCGTCCCGACGGGGCGTGCTCTTGAGGACCGTGAGTGCACTCGAGAGCACGCCCCACCCTCAAGAGCACGCCCCGTCGGGTGGGTGACCGCAGCAGCGCGCCGGGTCAGGCTCCCACGTAGGCCGCCAGGTGCTCGCCCGTGAGCGTGGACCGGTCGGCGACGAGCTCGGCGGGCGTGCCCTCGAACACGACGAGCCCTCCGTCGTGGCCGGCGCCGGGGCCGAGGTCGATGATCCAGTCGGCGTGCGCCATGACCGCCTGGTGGTGCTCGACGACGATGACGGACTTCCCGGAGTCGACGAGCCGGTCGAGGAGCCCGAGGAGGTTCTCCACGTCAGCGAGGTGGAGCCCGGTCGTCGGCTCGTCGAGCAGGTAGATGCTGCCCTTCTCACCCATGTGGGTGGCGAGCTTGAGCCGCTGACGCTCGCCGCCGGACAGCGTGGTGAGGGGCTGCCCGAGGCGGAGGTAGCCGAGCCCGACGTCGGCCAGGCGCTGGAGGATGGTGTGCGCGGCGGGGATGCGCGCGTCACCGGCGGAGAAGAACTCCTCGGCCTCGGCCACCGACATGCCGAGCACCTCGCTGATGTCCTTGCCCCCGAGGTGGTACTCGAGCACCGAGGCCTGGAACCGCTTGCCCTCGCACACCTCGCAGGGCGTGGCGACGCTCGCCATGACGCCGAGGTCGGTGTAGATGACCCCGTTGCCGTTGCAGACGGGGCAGGCGCCCTCGGAGTTCGCGCTGAACAGCGCTGGCTTCACGCCGTTGGCCTTGGCGAACGCCTTCCGGATGGGCTCGAGCAGGCCCGTGTACGTCGCCGGGTTGCTCCGGCGCGACCCGCGGATGGCGGCCTGGTCGATCGTCACCACGCCCTCCCCCGGTGTCCCGGGCCGACGGCTGAGCGACCCGTGCACGAGGGAGCTCTTGCCCGAGCCGGCCACGCCGGTGACGACGACGAGGACGCCGAGCGGGATGTCGACGTCGACGTCACGGAGGTTGTTGGCCGTCGCGCCTCGGATCTCCAGCGCACCGGTGGGCGTGCGGACGGTCTCCTTGACGGTGGCCCGGTCGTCGAGGTGCCGTCCGGTGAGCGTGTCGCTGGCCCGCAGGCCCTCGACCGTCCCCTCGAAGCAGACCGTCCCGCCTGCCGTGCCCGCACCGGGGCCGAGGTCGACGGCGTGGTCGGCGATCGTGATCATCTCGGGCTTGTGCTCGACGACGAGGACCGTGTTGCCCTTGTCCCGCAGCTGCAGGAGCAGCGTGTTCATCCGTTGGATGTCGTGCGGGTGCAGGCCGATGGTCGGCTCGTCGAACACGTACGTGACGTCGGTGAGCGACGAGCCCAGGTGACGGATCATCTTGGTGCGCTGGGCCTCACCACCGGAGAGCGTCCCGGCCGGGCGGTCGAGCGACAGGTAGCCGAGGCCGATCTCGACGAAGGACTCGAGCGTGTGGCGCAGCGCCGCCAGGAGCGGGGCCATCGACGGCTCCTCGACCTCGCGGACCCACGCCACCACGTCGCTGATCTGCATCGCGCAGATGTCCGCGATGCTCTTGCCGTTGACCTTCGACGCGCGCGCCTCCGCACTCAGTCGCGTGCCCTCGCACTCGGGGCACGGCGTGAACGTCACGGCCCGGTTGACGAACGCGCGGATGTGCGGCTGCAGGGCGTCGACGTCCTTCGACAGGTACGACTTCTGGATCGACGGGATGAGCCCCGTGTACGTGAGGTTGATCCCGTCGATCTTGATCTTCGTCGGTTCCTTGTGGAGCAGGTCGTGGAGCTCGGTCTTCGTGTACTTCTTGATCGGCTTGTCGGGGTCGAAGAAACCGCAGCCGCGGAAGATCCGGCCGTACCAGCCCTCCATCGTGTACCCGGGGATGGTCAACGCTTCCTCGTTGAGCGACTTCGAGTCGTCGTAGAGGGCGGTGAGGTCGATGTCGTTGACGGTCCCCATACCCTCGCAGCGCGGGCACATGCCGCCCGTGATGCTGAAGGTGCGCTTCTCCTTGACGGTCTGCCCGGCCTTCTCCATCGTCACCGCGCCAGCCCCGCTGATCGAGGCGACGTTGAACGAGAAGGCCTGCGGCGAGCCGACGTACGGCTGGCCGAGCCGGCTGAAGACGATCCGCAGCATCGCGTTGACGTCCGTGGCCGTGCCGACCGTCGAGCGGGAGTTCGCGCCCATGCGTTCCTGGTCGACGATGATCGCGGTCGTCAGCCCCTCCATGTGGTCGACGTCCGGCCGCGCGAGGTTCGGCATGAAGCCCTGGAGGAACGCGCTGTACGTCTCGTTGATCATCCGCTGGGACTCCGCGGCGATCGTGCTGAACACGAGCGAGCTCTTGCCCGAGCCCGAGACACCGGTGAACACGGTCAGGCGCCGCTTGGGGATCTCGATGCTGATGTTCTGAAGGTTGTTCTCGCGGGCGCCCTGCACCCGGATGAGGTCGTGGGCGTCGGCGACGTGCGCCGCGGACGAGGAGGCGTCAGTCCGGGTGGAGGTGCTCATCGTGTCTCCCTCTGTCGGGCGGTCAGGCTACCTCGTTGATCCGGACGAGGTTGCCCGCGGGGTCGCGGAAGGCGCAGTCGCGGACGCCGTAGGGCTGGTCGGTCGGCTCCTGGACGACCTCGCCGCCGGCGGCCTGCACGCGGTCGAACGTGGCGTCGACGTCGTCGGTCCCGAGGATGATCGTGGCATAGGTGCCCTTGGCCATCATGTCGCCGATCATGCGGCGCTCGTCGTCGGTGATGCCGGTGTCGGCAGCGAGCGGTGTGAGGACGATCGAGGTGTCGGGCTGGTCTGCGGGACCGACGGTGATCCAGCGCATGCCGTCGTACCCGACGTCGAGGCGCACCTCGAAGCCGAGCGCGTCTCGGAAGAAGGCCAACGAGGCCTCGGGGTCGGTGTGGGTGAGGAACGTGGAGTGGATGGTGAGGTTCATGGCTCTCACGCTAGGCGCGTCGCCCCGGCAGACGCTTCTCGATTCCTGACCGGTCGCGTGACCTGTTTCGCGACGCACGACGGGATCCCGTCCGTGCCGCGCGAGCCCTCGGAACCGCGCGCCGCCTCGCGGCGGTAGACGCTCGGCGGCACACCGACGAGCTCGGTGAAGCGCGTGCTGAACGTCCCGAGCGAGGAGCAGCCGACCGCGAAGCACACCTCGGTGACGCTGAGGTCGCCGCGGCGCAGGAGGGACATCGCCCGTTCGATGCGCCGCGTCATGAGGTACGCGTACGGCGACTCGCCGTAGGCCGCCCGGAACTCGCGGCTCAGGTGCCCGGCGGACATGTGCGCGCCGACGGCGAGCGCCTCGACGTCGAGCGGCTGCGCGTACTCCCGGTCGATCCGGTCCTTGACGCGGCGCAGTCGCGCGAGGTCGCTCAGACGCTGCTCGTCGGACGTCCTGCTGGTCATCTTCGTGATCGTGCCACGTGGGACCCGCCGTGCCCAGGCCTCAGTAGACGAAGATCGCGAAGAGCGACGGGTCGTTCGCGTGGACGATCGCCATGAAGACGATCGCGTCGAAGAGCAGGTGGACCACGAGGACGAGCGTCAGCGAGCCGGTCCGGGTGAAGATCAGGCCCTGGAGCAGCGCGAACGGGATCGTCAGCAGCGGTCCCCACGAGCGGTAGCCGAGCTCCCAGAGGAAGGAGACGAAGATCGCCGCCTGGAGGAGGTTCGCCTGCCACGGCGGGAAGTGGCGGAGCAGGAGCGCGAAGCACGTGCAGATGAAGAACAGCTCGTCCCACGTCCCCACGCCGTTGACGCCGACGAAGAACCGGGCGAGCTGGTCGGTCTCGGTGAGCTCGGGCCAGTTCTCGTACGCACCGGACCGGATGAAGTAGAACGGCAGGATCGCCCACCCGAGCACCGGGACGGCGACGATGTAGGCCTTCTCGATCGTCGGCCAGCTCTTGCCCGTCCGCCACGGGAACCGGATGGCCTTGCGGCGGAACACGAAGCGGTCGACGAGGAACGGCACGAGGACCGCGAGGGTGAGCGCCGTGCCGATGGCGACGAACCGCGGCCACGAGACGTCCGCCTCCATCGACGTGGTGCTGACGATCCCGATGCCGATCCCGATGAGCAGGAGGTCCTGGCCGAGACCGCGCTCGACGAGGAAGGCCGCGACGAGGCTGAGCACGAGCACGACGTAGCCGAGCGGGCGCAGGTGCACCCCGAAGAGCAGGACCGCCGACGCCGACACCCCCGCGGCCGGGAGGAGCTTGAGGGACAGCCCCGTGGACGAGACGGTCGCTGAGGTCATGCACGGCACCCTAGCGTCGGCGACGAGCCGGCGCCCCTCGGAGGCGCTCCCGCCGCAGCACCGGCAGTTCACCCGGCGAACATCGCGAAGGTGGTGCTTTTCGTCCCGATGTGTGGGAGGTTCGACCGGAGGCAACGACGCCTCGGCACACGAGTTCCTGCAGACCAGGGGGATCGATGCACGCCAGAGAGACCGCGCCCGCGACGTCCGAGGCATCACGCCTCGCACCCGACCTCTCGAACTGGAACCCGGAGGACCCGGAGACCTGGGACTCGAAGATCGCCTGGCGGACCCTGTGGATCTCGACCTACAGCCTCACGCTCGCGTTCGCCACGTGGTACCTCGTCTCCGCCATCGCGCCGCGGCTGACGGACATCGGGTACGACCTCACGAAGGGCCAGCTGTACTGGCTCGCCGCGATCCCCGGTCTCGCGGGCGGTCTGCTGCGGATCGTGTGGATGTTCATGCCGCCCCTGCTCGGCACCAAGCGCCTCGTGGGCTGGTCGTCGGTGCTGCTCATCCTGCCGATGGTCGGGTGGGCCGTCGTCGTCCACGACCCCTCGACGCCCTACTGGCTGCTCCTCTCCCTCGCGGCCGCGACCGGCATCGGCGGCGGCGTGTTCTCGGGGTACATGCCCTCGACGAGCTACTTCTTCCCCAAGCGGATGGCCGGGACGGCGCTCGGGATCCAGGCGGGGATCGGGAACTTCGGCGTCTCGCTCATCCAGCTGCTCGGACCGTGGATCGTGGGCTTCGGCCTCCTCGGGACCGCGGCGCTCACGCCGCAGAGCACGCAGGAGGGCGAGATCTACCTCCACAACGTGGGCCTGGTCCTCATCCCGTGGGCCGTGCTGGCCGCGATCCTCGCGTTCGTCTTCCTGCGCAGCGTGCCGATCACCGCGAACTTCAGGCAGCAGCTCGACATCTTCGACAACAAGCACACGTGGATCCTCACGACGATCTACCTCATGACCTTCGGGGCGTTCAGCGGTCTCGCGGCCCAGACCCCGCTCATCATCAACAACGTCTACGGCAGCGCGAGCGAGTTCGCCGGGATGGACGACCTGCCGCGGGGGCTGACGTACGCGTTCATCGGCCCGCTCATCGGTTCTGCCGCCCGTGTGGCGTTCGGACCGCTGTGCGACAGGTACGGCGGTGCCCGGTGGACGTTCCTCGCCGGGGTCGGGATGGCGATGAGCACCGGGGCGGCGGTCTTCTTCCTCACGCCCGAGGACCCGGACGAGTTCAAGGGCTTCCTCGCGTGCCTGTTCCTCATCTTCCTCTTCGCCGGGATCGGCAACGCCGGGACGTTCAAGCAGATGCCGATGATCCTGCCCCCGCGCCAGGCGGGCGGTGTCATCGGCTGGACCTCGTCGGTCGCGGCGTTCGGGCCGTTCCTCGTCGGGATGTCCCTCTCCGTCATCGCACCCGCGACCTTCTTCGTCGGCGTCGCCGTGTTCTGCGTCTTCTGTGCCGGGCTCACCTGGTACTTCTACGCGCGCCCCGGCGCACCCAACCCGAGCTGACCTGCCCGACCCGAGCACGTCCCGCATCACCTCTCGCAGCACGAGCAAGGAGCCCCATGACGACGACGGAGACCGGCGGCCGGTCCGCACAGGACCTGCTGCTCTCGCTCGGCAAGCACCTGCGACGCGGTGAGACGTCGGCGGACCTGCGGCAGGTCTACCTCGAGGGCGGACGCGAGGGCGACGTCTTCTACCGGGACCGGTGGTCGCACGACAAGGTGGTGCGCTCGACGCACGGTGTGAACTGCACCGGCTCGTGCTCGTGGAAGGTGTACGTCAAGGACGGCATCATCACGTGGGAGACGCAGCAGACGGACTACCCGTCGGTTGGGCCGGACTCCCCCGAGTACGAGCCGCGCGGCTGCCCGCGCGGCGCGGCGTTCAGCTGGTACACGTACTCGCCCACCCGCGTGCGCTTCCCGTACGTCCGGGGCGTCCTCGCGCAGATGTACCGCGCCGCGAAGGCCCGCACGGGCGACCCGGTCCTCGCGTGGGCAGAGATCACGGGCAACCCGGAGACCGCCAAGGCGTACAAGTCCGCACGCGGCAAAGGCGGCCTCGTCCGCACCACGTGGGAGGAGGCCGCCGAGATCGTCGCGGCCGCCCACGTCCACACGATCAAGACCTACGGCCCGGACCGCATCGCCGGCTTCTCGCCGATCCCGGCGATGTCGATGGTGTCCCACGGGGTGGGGAACCGCTTCATCACGATGCTCGGCGGGACGATGCTCTCGTTCTACGACTGGTACGCCGACCTCCCGGTCGCGTCCCCGCAGGTGTTCGGCGACCAGACGGACGTCCCCGAGTCGGCCGACTGGTGGAACTCCACGTACTGCATCATGTGGGGCTCGAACATCCCGGTGACCCGCACCCCGGACGCCCACTTCATGACGGAGGCGCGGTACCGCGGCCAGAAGGTCGTGGTGGTCTCGCCCGACTACGCGGACAACACGAAGTTCGCCGACGAGTGGCTCGCCGTCCACCCCGGGACGGACGGGGCGCTCGCCCTCGCGATGGGCCACGTCATCCTCCGCGAGTTCCTCGTCGAGCGGCGCACACCGCGCTTCGAGGAATACCTCAAGACGTACTCCGACTCCTCGTACCTCGTGACGCTCGTGCCGCGCGGGGACGCGTTCGTCGCGGACAAGTTCGTCACGGCCGCGGATCTCGCGGGCGCCGGGCTGCCGGGCTTCCGCTCCGCCAACGCCGACTTCAAGCCGGTCCTGCTCGACTCCGACGGCACCGTCGTCGTGCCGAACGGGTCGCTCGGGCACCGGTTCTCCGCGGACGATCGCGGGAGGTGGAACCTCGACCTCGAGGGGGTGGACCCGCTCCTCTCGCTCCTCGACGCCGCGGACCACGACGGGCGCGCCGTCGCCGTGGACCTTCCCCGCTTCGACGTCCAGCCCTCCCCCGGCGACCTCGGGGCGCACACCGGCGGCGCCGGGACCATCCGGCGCGGGGTGCCCGTCCGCGAGGTGGGCGGCCGGCTCGTGACGACCGTCTTCGACCTCCTCCTCGCCCAGTACGGCGTGGGTCGCGAGGGCCTGCCCGGCGAGTGGCCCACCGGGTACGACGACGCGTCGTCGCCGTGCACCCCCGCGTGGCAGGCCGAGATCACCGGCGTGCCCGCCCCCGCAGCCGAGCGCATCGGCCGGGAGTTCGCGGAGAACGCCGAGAAGTCCGGCGGCCGGTCGATGATCATCATGGGTGCCGGGACCAACCACTGGTTCCACTCCGACACGATCTACCGCGCGTTCCTCGCGCTGACGACCATGACCGGCTGCCAGGGGGTCAACGGCGGTGGCTGGGCCCACTATGTCGGGCAGGAGAAGCTCCGTCCGCAGACCGGCTGGGCCCAGTACGCGTTCGGTCTCGACTGGATGCGCCCGCCCCGCCAGATGATCGGCACCGCGTACTGGTACCTCGCGACCGACCAGTGGCGCTACGACGGCCTGCCCGCCGACGCCCTCGCGACGCCTCTCGCCCGCGGCGCGTTCGCCGGCCGCACCACGGCGGACTGTCTCGTCGAGTCGACGAAGCGCGGCTGGATGCCGAGCTACCCCACCTTCAACAGGTCCTCGCTGCAGCTCGCCGACGACGCCGAGGCTGCGGGCAAGGACGCCGCCCAGTACGTGGTGGACTCCCTCACGGACGGGTCGCTGAAGTACGCGTGCGAGGACCCGGACGCTCCAGAGAACTTCCCGCGCGTGGTGACCATCTGGCGCGCCAACATCCTCGGGTCCTCCGGGAAGGGCAACGAGTACTTCCTCAAGCACCTGCTCGGGACCGACTCCGCTGTCCTCGCCGAGGAGGCCGGCCCCGAGCGGCGCCCGCGGGACATGGTGTGGCGCGAGGAGGCGCCCGAGGGCAAGCTCGACCTCCTCACGACGCTCGACTTCCGCATGACGTCGACGACCCTCTACTCCGACGTCGTCCTGCCCGCGGCGACCTGGTACGAGAAGTACGACCTCTCGAGCACGGACATGCACCCGTTCATCCACTCGTTCAACCCGGCGATCACGCCGCCGTGGCAGACGCGCACCGACTTCGACACCTTCCACACGATCGCGAAGAAGGTCGCCGAGCTCTCCGAGACGCACCTCGGGGTGCGCAAGGACGTCGTCGCGACACCGCTCATGCACGACACCCCCGACGCGATGGCGACCCCCCACGGGGTGGTCGGCGACGTCCGGGACATGCCGCTCGTCCCCGGCGTGACGATGCCGAAGATCACGGTCGTCGAGCGTGACTACCCGGCGATCGCCGACCAGCTCGGGGCGCTCGGCCCGCTCACGGAGAAGCTCGGCATGGCGACCAAGGGCGTGAAGTACACGCCGGACCAGGAGATCAGCGCGCTCGCCCGCAAGAACGGTCTCGTCACCACGGGCCGCTACGTGGGACGTCCGCGTCTCGACAAGGACACGCAGGTCTGCGAGATGATCCTCGGCTTCTCCGGCACGACGAACGGCCGGCTCGCCACCCAGGGTTTCGAGCAGGTCGAGGAGCACACGGGTCAGAAGCTCGCGGACCTCTCTCGGGAGTCCGAGGGCACGCGGATCACCTTCGCGGACGTCCAGGCGCGGCCCGTCGCCGTCATCACGTCGCCCGAGTGGTCCGGGTCAGAGCACGGCGGCCGCCGCTACACGGCCTTCGCCATCAACGTCGAGCGCCTCAAGCCGTGGCACACCCTCACCGGCCGCATGCACTTCTTCCTCGACCACGACTGGATGACCGACCTCGGTGAGCAGCTCCCGGTGTTCCGCCCGCCGCTCGACATGCACCGGCTCTTCGCCGACTCCCCCGTCCTCGGTGACCGCGACCCCAGCGGCTTCCCGGCGTCGGGCGGCCACGCCGAGGTCGCCGTGCGCTACCTCACACCCCACTCGAAGTGGTCCATCCACTCGGAGTACCAGGACAACCTCTTCATGCTCTCGCTCTCCCGCGGCGGGCCGAACATCTGGATGAGCCCGCAGGACGCGGAGAAGATCGGCGTCCGCGACAACGAGTGGATCGAGTCCTACAACCGCAACGGCGTCGTGGTCGCCCGCGCGGTCGTCTCGCACCGCATGCCCGAGGGCACCGTCTTCATGCACCACGCGACGGACCGGACCATCGACGTGCCCCTCGCCGAGACCTCCGGGCTGCGCGGCGGGATCCACAACTCCCTCACCCGGGTGCTGCTCAAGCCGAGCCACCTCATCGGCGGCTACGCCCAGCTGGCCTTCGCGTTCAACTACCTCGGCCCCACGGGCAACCAGCGCGACGAGGTCACGGTCATACGACGCCGCAACCAGGAGGTCACGTACTGATGAAGGTCATGGCGCAGATGTCGATGGTCATGAACCTCGACAAGTGCATCGGGTGCCACACGTGCTCGGTGACGTGCAAGCAGGCGTGGACCAACCGCACCGGTGTCGAGTACGTGTGGTTCAACAACGTCGAGACACGCCCCGGCCTCGGGTATCCCCGGAGGTACGAGGACCAGGAGGAGTGGAAGGGCGGCTGGGTCCGCAACCGGCGCGGCAAGCTCACGCTGCGCGGCGGCGGGCGCTGGTCCAAGCTCGCCCGGATCTTCTCCAACCCCAAGCTCCCGTCCATCCAGGACTACTACGAGCCGTGGACGTACGAGTACGACATGCTGCTCTCGGCACCGGCAGGCCAGCACACGCCCGTCGCACGGCCGAAGTCTCTGCTCACAGGCAAGGACATGAAGATCGAGTGGTCGGCCAACTGGGACGACGACCTCGGGGGGTCCACCGAGACCATGCAGGACGACCCGATCCTCCAGTCGATGAGCGAGCACGTCGCGGCCTCGTTCGAGGACACGTTCATGTTCTACCTGCCGCGCATCTGCGAGCACTGCCTCAACCCGTCGTGCGTCGCGTCCTGCCCGTCCGGCGCCATGTACAAGCGGGCCGAGGACGGCATCGTCCTCGTGGACCAGGACCAGTGCCGCGGGTGGCGCATGTGCGTCTCGGGCTGCCCGTACAAGAAGGTCTACTTCAACCACAAGACCGGCAAGGCCGAGAAGTGCACCTTCTGCTACCCGCGCATCGAGGTGGGCCAGCCCACCGTGTGCTCGGAGACGTGCGTGGGTCGCCTGCGCTACATCGGCCTCGTCCTCTACGACGCGGACAAGGTGAGCGAGGCCGCCGCCGTCGAGGACGAGCACGAGCTCCTCGCCTCCCAGCGCTCGGTCTTCCTCGACCCGCACGACCCGGAGGTGGTCCGCGAGGCCGAGAAGGCCGGCATCCCGCGCGACTGGGTCACCGCGGCGCAGAGCTCCCCCATCTGGGCGCTCATCAACAAGTACGAGGTGGCGCTCCCGCTGCACCCGGAGTACCGCACGATGCCGATGGTCTGGTACATCCCGCCGCTCTCGCCGATGGTCGACGTCGTCACCGCGTCGGGCAACGACGGCGAGGACGCCCGCACCCTCTTCGCGGCGATCAGCCAGATGCGCATCCCGCTCGAGTACCTCGCCGGGCTCTTCTCGGCGGGCGACACCAAGCCCGTCGAGCGCGTCCTGCGCCGGCTCGCCGCGATGCGCACGTACATGCGGGACATCAACCTCGGCGACGACCCCCGTGAGGAGATCGCGTCGGCCGTCGGCATGACGGGCGCCGAGGTCCAGGAGATGTACCGGCTCCTCGCGATCGCGAAGTACGAGGACCGCTACGTCATCCCGCCCGCGCACACCGAGACCGCGCGCGAGCTCGAGGAGCTCGCCTGCTCCCTCGACTTCGACGGCGGCCCCGGCATGGGCGGTGGCGGACCGTTCGGGTCCTCGTCCGGGCCGGTGACGCCCGTCGCCGTGGAGAACTTCCACGTGCTCCAGGCCCGGCAGACGGCCGACTCCCCGCACACCCCGAGCAGCCCGAGCCGGGTCAACCTCCTCAACTGGGACGGTCGCGGCCGCCCCGACGGCCTCTTCCCCGGAGACGCCGCCGCGTCCGAGCAGGGAGACCGCTGATGCGCTCCCCCGTCCTCGACCCGCTCGTCCCCGTGCGGATGTCCGCCGCCGACCGGGCCACCGCCCACATGGCCGCGTCGATCCTCCTCGGGTACCCCGGACCGGATGAGATCGCGACGTTCCCCGCGGTCCGGTCGGCCGTCCAGACCCTGCCCGGGGCCGTCCGCGAGCGCTTCACGGACTTCCTCGACGCGGCGGACGCGATGACGGCACGAGACCCGGAGGCGCTCGCGGTCCACTACGTCGCGACGTTCGACCTGCGCCGGAAGTGCTCGATGTACCTCACGTACTTCGTGGCGGGCGACACGCGCAACCGCGGTCTCGCCCTCGTGTCGTTCGTCCAGGCGTACCAGGCGGCCGGGTGGGCGGTCGACAGCGACGAGCTGCCGGACTACCTGCCGGTGGTGCTGGAGTTCTCGGCGCGCGAGATCTCGGGCGAGGGTGCGCCGATCATCGCCGCCGGCCTCCTGTCCACGAACCGCGGCGGCATCGAGGTCCTGCGCTCCGCGCTGACGGGTTTCGGCAGCCTCTACGCGTCCGTCATCGAGGCGGTGTGCCTGACGCTCCCGCCGATCGACGCGGACACCGAGCGGCGGTACCTCGAGCTCGTGTCCTCCGGGCCGCCGAGCGAGCTCGTGGGCCTGCAGTCGTTCGGACCGCTGGAACCGTTCGTGCCCGTGGGCGCGCAGACCGAGACGAGGGTGTGATGGGGAACGTCCTGCTCTGGGTCGTGGTGCCGTACGTGTGCTTCGCGACGTTCGTCGTCGGGCTCGCGTGGCGCTACCGCTACGACAAGTTCGGGTGGACCACGCGGTCCTCGCAGCTCTACGAGAACCGGCTGCTGCGCCTGGGGTCTCCGCTGTTCCACTTCGGTCTCATCATGGTGGTCGGGGGGCACCTCCTCGGCCTCGCGATCCCGAAGTCGTGGACGGAGACGGTGGGGATCAGCGAGACGGCCTACCACTTCGTGGCGACCTACCTCGGGACGCTCGCGGCCGTCATGCTCGTCGCGGGCCTCCTCATCCTCGTGTACCGGCGGCGCGTCACGGGTCCTGTGTTCCTCGCCACGACGCGGATGGACAAGGTCATGTACGTGTTCCTCGCCGCGTCGATCCTCGTGGGGACCTGGGCGACGCTGACCACGCAGCTCTTCGCTGCGGACCACGGCTACGACTACCGGGAGACCATCTCGGTGTGGTTCCGGTCCCTGTGGCTGCTCTCTCCGCAGCCCGACCTCATGACCGGCGTCCCGCTCGCGTTCGCCGTGCACATCACGGTGGCGAACCTCCTCTTCGCGCTGTGGCCGTTCACCCGTCTGGTCCACGCGTTCTCGGCCCCGGTGGCCTACCCGTTCCGCCCCTACATCGTGTATCGATCGCGTGACGCGGCGCTGCCCACCCACACGACGCGACGCGGATGGGAGGCGTCCGAGACCCCTCGTCGGCGGAAGTAGTTCGGTCGAGGGGTACGGATCTTCTAGACTCCTGAGCGTCGGCGACACGCGTCGCCCGAGAGCAAGGAACCCCCCATGGCTGCCTCGCCCACGGACACCACCGGACCGCCGGACGGTGCGACGCCCGGTCGTCACGACGGCCTGCCCGCCGTGCAGCAGCTCGAGGTGATGCCCACCGCCTACTTCTCCCTCGACGCCGACTGGCGCTTCACGTACGTCAACGCGGCCGGAGAGCGACTCTTGTCGAGCACCCGCGCCGAGATGCTCGGTGGTTCCATCTGGGAGCTGTTCCCCGGTTCTCTCGGCTCGGACTTCGAGACCCACTACCGCGGCGCGATGAGCACGGGTACCCCGGTCACCTTCGAGGCGCACTATCCGCCCCCGCTCGACATGACGTACGAGGTGCATGCGTGGCCCGGTCCTGACGGCCTCGGCGTGTACTTCCAGGACATCACGCAGCGGCGCAAGACGGAGCAGGCCGCCGAGCACAACGCCCGGCGCGACGCCCTGCTGTCCGAGGTCGGCTCCTGCCTGGCCGAGACGCTCGATGCCGAGCAGGCCCTCGCGGGGCTCGCCCGTGTGCTCGTCCCGGCGCTCGCCGACTGGTGCGTGGTGACGCTCGTCGAGGACGAGGACGGCGACCCGAAGCGCCTGCGGGACCTCGGGTGCGCGCACGTGGACCCCGCCGCCCTCCCGCTCGTCACGCGCTACTCGACGCTGCGCCTGGCGGCGCTCACCCCAGGGTCCTTCGTGGCGCACGCGCTGCAGCACGGCGGGGTGACGCACATCCCCAGCGGTGCGACCGAGGCGATCCGGGCCGTCCTCAATCCCGGCGAGGCGCGGGACATCCTCGACGAGCTGGCGCCCGAGAGCGGCGCGGTCCTCGCTCTCGAGGGTCGCGGCCGGACGATGGGCCTCGTGACGCTCTTCAACGGGCCGGGGCGCAGCGCGCTGAGCCCGGACGACCTCGTCGTGGCGCAGGAGGTCTCGACACGGGCGGGGCTCGCGCTCGACAACATGCGGCTGTACCGCCAGCAGCGCCAGCTAGCCGAGGGGCTGCAGCGCTCGCTCCTCACCGCGACCGTCCAGCCGGACCACCTGCAGATCGCCGTCCGCTACGTGCCTGCGACCGAGGCCGCCCAGGTGGGCGGCGACTGGTACGACGCGTTCCTGCAGCGCACCGGCGAGACGGTCCTCGTCATCGGTGACGTGGTCGGTCACGACATCGCGGCGGCGGCGAAGATGGGCGAGATCCGGTCGATGCTGCGTGGCATCGCCGTCGCGACGGGCGCGTCACCCGCCGACCTGCTCCGCGAGATCGACGCGACCCTCGAGACGCTCCAGTCGGAGGTGGTCGCCACCACCGTGGTGGCCCGGATCGAGCAGACCGAGGAGCAGGTCGAGCGCGGGGAACGGACCGTGCGGTGGTCGAACGCAGGCCACCCACCGCCGATGGTCATCCACACGGACGGGTCGGTGACACCGCTCGTCGCGGACACGATGAACCTCCTGCTGGGGATCACGCTCACCACGCAGCGCACGGAGTCCACGGTGGACCTCGAGGCCGGCGCGACCGTCTTCCTCTACACGGACGGCCTCGTCGAACGACGTGACCGGTCGATGCGCGACGGGCAGGCGGCGCTCGTCGCCGCGCTGGAGAGCGTCGCCGAGCTCGGGCTCGAGGAGCTCTGCGACGAGATGCTCCTGAGGATGCTGCCGCCCGAGCGACAGGACGACATCGCGATCGTCGCCGTGCGGCTCCACCGCCAGGACCGCCCGCGGCCCGCGGAGGCCGGCGAGACGGTCGTGCCCGACACGGCCCCACCGGACCCGACGGCGGAGTCCGGCTACTCCTGAGCCCGGCCGGGTTCAGCGCGCCCGGAGGCGGTCGACGAGCTCCCGGACCTGGCCGTCGATGTAGTCGCGGAGGGGCCGGATGCCGTCGACGTCCCAGCCGGCCGGATCAGGGAGCGGCCAGGTCTCGACCTGGGGGTCGCCCGGCAGGTCGAGGTCGGGCTTGAGCGCGACGACCACGTCGGCGCGGGCGACCATCTCGGCGGTGATCCTCGTCGGGACGGCCGCGCTGTGGTCGATGTCCAGCTCCGCGAGCGACTCGAGGACCGTCCCGGAGACGGCGTCGTCCGGGTCGGTGCCGGCCGAGAGCACCCGGACGGAGTCTCCCGCGTAGGCGCTGGCCAGTGCGGCCGCGAGCTGGGAGCGCCCGGCGTTGTGGACGCACACGAACAGGACGGTCGGCGTCGGCACGCTGAGGAGCTGGCGTCCCAGCGCGTCGAGGTGCGTCGCGACGACGGAGTAGTACGACCAGGTCCCGCGCCTCTCCCGCGTGAGGAGGCCGGCGTCGACGAGGATCTTCAGGTGGTGGCTCACCGTCGCCTGGCTGAGACCCACCGGTCCGGTGAGGTCGCACACGCACGCCGTCCCGTCCTCGCCGGCCGAGACGAGGGCGAGGAGGCGGAGCCGTGTCGCGTCGCCGAGAGCGCGGTACCCCGCGGCGATCCGCTCGGCCTCGTGCGCATCGAGGGAGTCCCGCACAGCCGGGGCGCAGCACATGGTGCTCAGATCGTCGGTCATGCAACAATCGTCGCATGGATCGGTTATTTTCGATCCAGCCGGCCTGATCGACCGCACCGCGCCCGCCCGCTGAGAACCGGAGCACCCATGAACCAGCCGCCCACCCCCCTCCCCGTCGTCGTCGTCGGAGCCGGCCCGGTCGGCCTGGCGGCTGCCGCCCACCTCCTCGAGCGCGGCCTCGAACCCCTCGTCCTCGAGCAGGGCGACCACGCCGGGTCCGCCGTGTCGGCCTGGGGCCACGTCCGCCTCTTCTCCCCGTGGCGCTACGACCTGGACGCGGCCGCGCAGCGCCTCCTCGAGCCCACCGGATGGGTCAGCCCCGACCCGGAGGCGCTCCCGACCGGCACCGAGCTCGTCACCCAGTACCTCCGCCCGCTCTCCGAGACCGCCGCGATCGCACCCCGCCTCCGGACCGGGGCCCGCGTCCTCGGCATCACCCGCGACGGTGCGGACAAGACCCGCTCGCTGGGTCGCGACCGCAAGCCCTACCGCGTGCGCGTCCTGACCGACGGTGCGGTCGAGGACGTGCTGGCCCGCGCCGTCATCGACACGTCCGGCACCTGGGGGCACTCCAACCCCCTCGGCGTCGGCGGCCTCCCCGCCCCTGGCGAAGCGGACGCCACCCACACCCTCGCCGGGCCGCTCCCCGACGTGCTCGGGGCGGACCGCGCCGACTTCGCCGGTCGCCACACCCTCGTGGTCGGCATGGGCCACTCCGCCGCCAACAGCCTGCTGGCGCTCGTCGAGCTCGCAGAGAGCGCACCCGGCACCCAGATCACCTGGGCCATCCGCGGTGGCTCCGCCCGCCGCCTCTTCGGCGGCGGCACCGACGACGAGCTCCCCGCACGCGGACTCCTGGGCACACGCCTCAAGGATGCGACGGAGTCCGGGCTCGTCACGCTCGTCCGCTGGGCCTCCATCGAGCAGGTCGTCCCGAGCGCCGACGGCGTCCGGGTGCTCGGCCGGTCTCGCGACGACACCCTCGACCTCACGGTCTCCCGGATCGTCAACGCGACCGGGTTCCGACCCGACCTCGACATCACCCGGGAGATCCGGCTCGACCTCGACCCCGCGCTCGAGTGTGCGCGCGGCCTCGCCGAGCTCATCGACCCGGACCTCCACTCCTGCGGGACCGTTCCGCCGCACGGAGAAGCGCTCCTGGCGCACCCCGACGCCGGCTTCTACATCGCCGGGATGAAGAGCTACGGCCGAGCCCCCACCTTCCTCCTCGCCACCGGCTACGAGCAGGTGCGGTCGATCGCCGCCGCCCTCGCCGGAGACCGCGCAGCCGCCGACGTCGTCCACCTCGACCTTCCCGCGACGGGAGTGTGCTCGACCGACGTCGCCGAGGACGGGAGCGGGTCCGCGTGCTGCGGCACCTCGAGCGAGCCCCAGCTCGTCACGCTGGGCGTCGGTGCACCCGCCCTGGGCTTCGCGACCGGGGTGAGCCACGGGCGGTCGGGCGACTCCTAGACGGGTGCGAGCGGCGCCTGGTCTCCGAGCACAGGATCAGACGCCGCTCGCAGGATCAGGCGTCGGTACGCAGCGGGACCGCTGCCACGCCGAGCTGGTCGAGCAGGGCGAGGACGCGCTGGTGGATCTCGTCGCGGATCGGGCGCACGGACTCGATGCCCTGGCCGGCCGGGTCGTCGAGCTGCCAGTCCTCGTAGCGCTTGCCGGGGAAGATCGGGCACACGTCGCCGCAGCCCATGGTGATGACGGCGTCGGACGCCTGGACGGCCTCCGTGGTGAGGACCTTGGGGGACTCGGTGCGGATGTCGATACCGACCTCGAGCATGGCCTCGACGGCGGTCGGGTTGATCTGGTCGGCCGGCATGGAACCGGCCGAACGGACCTCGACGGTGCCGCCCGAGAGCTCACGGAGGAACCCCGCGGCCATCTGGGAGCGGCCGGCGTTGTGGACGCAGACGAAGAGGGCGCTCGGCCGGGTCTGCTCGGTGGTCGTCTCGGTCGTGGTCATGAGTTCTCCTGGGTGTGGGTCGGTGCTGGGGTGAAGGACGGAAGGATCTCGGCCAAGAGGCCGCGCACCCGCCGGTCGAGCTCGTCGCGGATCGCGTCGACACCCTCCGGCGAGGCGAGGGCGGGGTCTCCGACGACCCAGTCCTCGTAGCGCTTCCCGGGCAGGATGGGGCACGCGTCTCCGCAGCCCATCGTCACGACGACGTCCGCGGCGCGGACGGCGTCGTCGGTGAGCGGCTTCGGGAACGCGTCCGGAGCGCCGAGCGCGTCGAGCGCGGGTCGGACCCCGGCGTGCACCTCGCCCACCGGGGCGGAGCCGGCCGATCGGACGACGACGGCGTCCCCGGCGTAGCTGTGCAGCAGGGCCGCAGCGAGCTGGGACCGGCCGGCGTTGGCGACGCAGACGAAGAGGACCTGAGGACGGTGGTCGGTGGTGCCGGTCGAGCCGGCGGCACCCGCGGCTGCTGCCGCCGTGCGGGTCAGGTCGGCCAGGCGCTGCCGGGCGAACCGCTCCGTCGTGACGACGAGGTGGGTCCGCACGGTCGAGCGTCGCGCGAGGGCCGTGTACGACTCCCGGACCGTCCGCAGCACGGCGTCGTGGCCGAGACCGGGGAAGCGCTCCGCCAGCTCGTCGGCCATGCGGGTGAGCGCGTGGTCGACGTCGGTGAGGCAGGTCGGGGCGTGCTCGCTGCGACCCGCGTCGAGCGTCGCCGGGGCGAACGCCTCGAGCAGCGTGGAGACGGCGCCGCGGAGCGCCGGCGCCACCCGGTAGTACACCCACGTCCCCCGCCGCTCGGAGGTGAGCACCCCGACGTCCTTGAGGACCTTGAGGTGGTGGGAGACCGTGGGCTGCGAGATCTCCGTGATCGCGGTGATGTCGCACACGCACGCCTCGCCCGTCGCCGACGTCGTGATGAGCGAGAGCATCCTCAGGCGCACCGGCTCGGCCAGCGCCTTGAGGGTGGAGCCGACGCGCTCTGCGGCGTCGATCCCCATGGTGTGCGCCTCGGGGGCCGGGGCGCAGTCTGTGTCGATGGTGGTCATGACAACCTCCTAGAGGGTTCCGCCGCGGACCGGCGGCGCGGTGGGGTCTCCGGCGAACCACCGGCGCCCCATCCACAGCGAGACGTACACGAGGCCGACGAGGACCGGGACCTCGATGAGCGGACCCACGACGCCGGCAAGAGCCTGCCCCGAGGTCGCGCCGAACGTGCCGATCGCGACAGCGATGGCGAGCTCGAAGTTGTTGCCGGCGGCCGTGAAGGCGAGGGTCGTCGACCGGGCGTACCCGAGGCCGATCGACCGTCCCGTGACCATGCCGATGCCCCACATGAGGCCGAAGTACACGAGCAGCGGTACCGAGATGCGGACCACGTCGAGCGGAGCGGACGTCACTGCCTCGCCCTGGAGGGCGAAGAGCAGGACGATCGTGAAGAGCAGTCCGTAGAGCGCCCACGGGCCGATGCGCGGGACGAACGTCTCCTCGTACCAGTCGCGGCCCTTGGCACGCTCACCGATCCAGCGGGACGCGAAGCCGGCAGCGAGCGGTACCCCGAGGAACACGAGCACGTTGAGCGCGATCTGCCCCATGGAGACGTCGAGCCCCTGCGTGTCGAGGCCGAGCCAGCCGGGCAGGACCGTGAGGTAGAAGTACCCGAGCAGGGAGAACGCGACGACCTGGAACACCGAGTTGATCGCGACGAGGACGGCGGCCGCCTCGCGGTCGCCGCACGCGAGGTCGTTCCAGATGACGACCATGGCGATGCAGCGGGCGAGGCCGACGACGATGAGCCCGGTGCGGTACTCGGGGAGGTCGGGCAGGAAGATCCAGGCGAGCGCGAACATGAGCGCGGGGCCGACGAGCCAGTTGAGCAGGAGCGAGCTCACGAGGAGGCGCTTGTCCCCCGTGACGGCGGAGACGCGGTCGTAGCGGACCTTCGCCAGCACCGGGTACATCATGACGAGCAGGCCGATGCCGATCGGCACGGAGATCCCGCCGACCTCCATCGCGGATAGCGCGTCGGACAGCGCGGGGACGAGGTTGCCGAGCACCAGTCCCGCGACCATCGCGAGCCCGATCCACAGGGGGAGCCAGCGGTCGAGGGTCGACAGGCGTGCGGGCGTCGTGCCCGCGGGCGCCTCGGTCGTGGTGCTCACAGTGCCTCCAGGGCGTCGACGATGTGGGTGGGTGAGGCGGCTTCGTGGACGAGGTCGCCGAGGTAGTTCTGGGCGTCGATGGCCGCGGCGCAGCCGGATCCGGCGGCGGTGATGGCCTG
>NZ_JBDYKL010000031.1:0-57557 GCF_040012415.1 Sanguibacter sp. 25GB23B1 | reverse complement strand
GCTCGGCTCGTACGGGTGTGACGGTGGAGCCGACGTAGACGTGGATGTCGATGGGGTCGGTGGTGTCGGGGTCCAGGGCCCAGCCGCGGAGCTGGATCGTGTCGGGGCCGGAGGCTCGGGCGACGTCGATCGCGCCGATGGGGGTGGCGTTGACGACCGGCGGGACGTAGAGCATCCGGTTCGGTGTGCCTCCCGTGGCTCCGACGACCACGCCGGGGGTCGCGCGCCCGACGAGCGTCGCCGCCACCTGAGCGGGCGTCATCGCGGGGTTCTCTGCGAGGAGCAGCGCCGCAGCACCGGAGGCGTGGGGCGCGGCGGTCGACGTGCCGGACTTCGTCGCGGTCGCCGTCGCGGAGAGGTGGCCGGCTGACGGGATGAGGACGCCCGGTGCGTAGAGGTCGACGCAGGCCCCGATGTTGGTGAAGTACGCCTGGCGGTCCGCCGAGTCAGAGGCCGCGACCGTGATGGCTTGCGGCACGCGTGCCGGCGACACGCTGCACGCGTCGACCGAGTCGTTGCCCGCGGCGACCACGGCCGTGACACCGTCCTCGATCATCCGCTGGAGCGAGGTGTCGAGGGTCGGGCTCGTGACACCGCCCAGGCTGAGGTTGGCGACCGCTGGTGCTCCCGGTCCGTGCTGCGCCGTGATCCAGTCGATCCCGGCGAGAAGGTCGGAGAGGGTGCCCTTGCCGTCGCACCCGAGCACGCGCACGGGGACGATCGTGGCGCCCTTCGCGACGCCGTACGTGCTGCCCGCGATCGTCCCGGCGATGTGCGACCCGTGCCCGTTGCAGTCCTGCGTGCCGCGGCCGTCGGCGATGGCCGTCCAGCCGGCGGTGACACGACCCCCGAACTCGACGTTGGCCGAGGTCACGCCGGTGTCGAGCACGTACACGGTGACACCGGTGGCCGCGCTCGGGGGGCTGAACGTGCGTGACAGGGGCAGCGTCCGCTGGTCGATGCGGTCGAGGCCCCACGGTGCGTTGGGCTGGGTGGCGAGCGCGCTGATGACCGAGTCGGGCTCGACGGCCTCCACGCCTGCTGTCGTGGCCAGGGTGTCGGCCTCGGTCGCTGTCAGCGTGACGACTGCGGCGGGAGCCTCCGTGAACGTCTGCTCGACGACGGTGCCGTCGGCACGGAGCTCGTCCGCCTCGGCGTCGACGTCCGTCCCGTCGGTGTAGAGCACGATGTACTGCGCCTCGGGCTCGGCGGACGACGGGTCCGGGGCGGGAGTGGCTGTGGCGTCCGGTGAGGCTGCGTCCGGCACGACCGCCGGTGCGGTGGGATCGGGGACCGGGGCGGGGTCCGTCGGAGTAGCCGGGTTCGCCGGCGCGGCGGGATCCGCTGCGGGGTCGGACGGTACTGGTTCGGTCGGCGCCGGGTCGGACGGCAGGGTTGCGGAAGGCGCGGGCTCGCCCGGGAGCGGGGTGGAC
The DNA here is from genome assembly GCF_040012415.1 of Sanguibacter sp. 25GB23B1. Lineage (NCBI taxonomy): Bacteria > Bacillati > Actinomycetota > Actinomycetes > Micrococcales > Sanguibacteraceae > Sanguibacter > Sanguibacter sp. 25GB23B1. Next base: position 56,124 of record NZ_JBDYKL010000031.1, on the reverse strand, counting down.
TCCGTCGGTGCGGCAGGCTCGGTGGTGCTCGTCGGGTCCGGGGTGTCGGCGGGGAGCGCTGCGTGCGCGACCGGAGACAGCGTGAATGCCAGCAACGAGAGCGCCAGGACGGTCGCGGTGCGGGCGGGACGGGTGCGGTGCACGGGACGCACGGACGAGCCTCTCGGGTTGACGAGCCGCCGGTCAGGAGTGTCGACCGGCACCGGGCGGCACCGCCCGTTGCCACCTATATCGGACGAAGGTGGCAGGACATGAGGACTTCGTGGATCTCTCTTGATGACGAGTTTGGCACCGTCTGTCCGGTTCGGCAGGTCAGGGGGCGTGGCGCGCCGAGAACTCACCCGGTGTCATCGCGGTGACCCGGGAGAAGTCGCGGGCGAAGTGGGCCTGGTCGGCGTAGCCGAGCAGCGCGGCGACCTCGCTGAGCGAGGCGGTGCGGTCGCGGAGATGCTGAGCTGCCTCCTGGAGCCGTCGGCGCTGGATGAGCCACTTGGGCGTGAGACCGATCCGACGGTGCACGAGGCGTTGCAGCGCCCGCTCGGAGAGGTCGAGCTCCTCGCACACCTGCGAGACGCGGGTCACGTCGGTGCGGGACTCGACGAAGCTCACGAGACGGTTGACGAGCAGGCCCTCGTCGTCGACGGGGAGGAACGGTCGCAGCGTGGTGCCGAACGCGTCCATCGCCTCCTGGTGTGCGGCGGGCGAGGCAGGGGCATCGTGCATCGCGGCGCGGACCTGCGCGACGAGCGGGGTGGCACCGTCGCCCAGCACCTCCGCGAGGTCGACGAACCGGTCGGTGTACGTCGCGACGGGCGCTCGCGCGACGAGGTACCCAGCCGCGGGCGCGAGCATGAGTCCGACAGCCCACCCCTCGCCGGTCAGCGTGGTCGTCGAGAGGCCGGAGACCACGCCGTAGAACCGCGCGTACTCCGGTGTGACCACCATGAGGCACACCGGGTACTGCAAGACCTTCTGCGGGGCCTCGCTCCCCGGGGGGACGGACCACACGGGGATCCAGAACCGCTCGAGGAGGCCCGCGAGCTCGGCCGGCGCCGCGTACCGGAACATCTGGTGGGACGAGTCGCGCGGGTCCTTGAGGTGGGCACGCTCGATCGGGTCCACCGGGACCGGCCTGTCGGACGATGGACCTCCCCTGCGCCGTGGCGGAGGTGCGCTGTCGGGTTTCATCAAGACCCAGCGTGCCGCACGACGTACGTTCGAGCCATGGACACCACGACGGGCACCCCGACCGACCCGAGCACACCGACCGCTCCGCCAGCTCCCCGCGCGGGGCTCGACACCCTCTCCCGGTACGAGGCCGCGAACCGTCCGCTGACGGCCGTGCTCGACGCCGTCGCAGCCGGTGCACCCGACGCGGGCGACGCCTGGTCCCGACCGTCTCCCTGCGAGGGGTGGGCGGCGCGCGACGTCGTGCGGCACCTCGTCGAGACCCAGCGGGACTTTCTCGCGCGGCACGACCTCGACGCCGGGGATGCCCCGGACATCGACCGTGACCCTGCGGCGGCCTGGACCGAGCACTCGCGCCGCGTGCTCGACGTCCTCGCGGACCCCGCAGTGCCGGCCACCGCCTTCGACGGCCACTTCGGTCCGACGACGATCGGCGACACGTTCAGCCAGTTCTACGTGTGGGACATGATCGTCCACCGCTGGGACGTCGCGACGGCCGCCGGGCTGGACGCAGGCTTGACCGACGCCGAGCTCGACGCGATCGATTCCGGCGCGGAGAGCTTCGGCGAGGCCCTCCACATGGACGGCATCTGCAAGCCCGCGGTCGACGTCGACCCGACCGCCGACCGTGCGACGCGTGCCCTCGCCCGTCTCGGTCGGAGGGCCTGAGGCCCGCTCAGCCGACGATGACGACGTGCAGCGTCCGGGGCCCGTGGACGCCCTCGACGCGGGAGAGCTCGATGTCGCTCGTGGCGCTCGGCCCGGAGATCCACGTCTGCGGGCGCTCGGGGTGCGCGGCGAGGATGGTCACGCCCTCGGGGACGGAGTGCACCACCTGGTCGGCGCGCACGATGCACACGTGGACGTCGGGGACGAGCGTGATGGCGCGTCGCCCCTGGTCGGGGGAGCCGTCGAGCACGATGGTGCCGGTGTCGGCGACCGCCACGCGGGCTGCGGTGACGACGGCGTCGATCTCGTCGAGCTCGAGCGCTGACAGGGGCGCGTCGACCGTGTCGGTGCGCACGGTGGTCCCCGACGTGAGCCCGTCGAGCCAGTGCGGCTCGAGCCCGGGCGGCACGACCACGCTCGTCGTCTCCGCGAGGATCTCGCCGAGGAGCGCGGTGACCGTCTCTGACGTCTCGACGCGGTGGACGTGCGCCTTGTAGTCGTCGAGGCGGTCGACGAGGACGTCGATCGCCTCGGACGAGCCCGGGGCGAGGTCGCCGACGAGTCGGTAGTCGCGCACGACCGGTACCTCTGCGGCCTGGTGGCCGCGGACACCTTCGAGGGCGCGGCGGACGCGACCGAGGATCTCGGTGCGCGCGTTCACGAGCGCTCTCCGTCCGACGTGTCCGGGTGCGTGCGCTCCCACCACCTGCGGAAGGTCTCCTTCGGTGGGGCGGGCAGGTCGCGCGCCTCCGTCCACAGGGAGCCGGGGAACGGGAGCGACGAGATGCGGCCCGATCGTCCGGCGACGATCCGGCCGAGCGCGAGCCCCTTCTCGGCTGTCGCGAAGCGGCCCGCGTCGGCCATGACGAACGACGCGGCCTTCATCGCCGCGCCCCACGCGGTGGGCCGGTTTCGTGCTCTGTCCTCCTCGACGGACTTGGCGCGCAGGTGTACGAGCAGCGCGGGGATGTCGATCTTCACGGGGCAGACCTCGTAGCACGCGCCGCAGAGCGTGGACGCGTAGGGGAGGGTGCTGTTCGGGTCGGAGTGCCCGGTGCTGCCGGTGAGCTGCGGGGTGAGGATCGCCCCGATCGGGCCCGGGTAGACGGAGCCGTACGCGTGCCCGCCGACACGCTCGTAGACCGGGCAGACGTTGAGGCACGCCGAGCACCGGATGCACGTGAGAGCGGCGCGGCCGACGTCGTCGGAGAGCGCACGGGTGCGGCCGTTGTCGAGCAGGACGAGGTGGACGTCCTGCGGACCGTCACCGGGCGTCACTCCCGTCCACAGGGAGGTGTACGGGTTCATGCGCTCCCCGGTCGAGGACCGGGGGAGGAGCTGCATGAAGACCTCGAGGTCCGCGAAGGTCGGGACGATCTTCTCGATGCCCATGACGGTGATGAGGGTCTCGGGGAGCGTCAGGCACATCCGCCCGTTCCCCTCGGACTCGACGACCGTGAGCGTCCCGGTCTCCGCGACCGCGAAGTTCGCGCCGCTGATGGCCACCTTGGCGGAGAGGAACTTGCGACGCAGGTGCGCCCGCGCCGCCATCGCGAGCTCGCGCGGGGCGTCGGTCATGCCTTCGGGCGTGTGCTCCATCCGTTCGAGGAAGATCTCGCGGATCTCGGAGCGGTTCCGGTGGATCGCGGGGACGAGGATGTGCGACGGCATGTCGTCCGCGAGCTGGACGATGAGCTCGGCGAGGTCCGTCTCGAACGCGGCGATGCCCTCCTCGGCGAGCGCCTCGTTGAGGCCGATCTCCTGCGTGACCATGGACTTGACCTTGACCACCTCGGTCTCGCCCGTGGCCTTGACGAGGTCCGCGACGATGCGGTTGGCCTCGGCGGCGTCGCGCGCCCAGTGGACGGTCCCGCCGCGCGCCGTGAACGCCTCCTCGAACTGGGCGAGCAGGTCCGGCAGGTTCGTCATGACGTGGGCCTTGATGGCGGCGCCCGCGTCGCGGAGCTCCTCCCAGTCGGGGACCTCGCCGACGACGGCCGCCCGCTTGTCCCGGATCGTCGAGGTGGCGTGCGCGAGGTTGCGGCGCAGCTGGGTGTTGCCGAGGGCCGCCCGGGCGGCGTCGGGGAACGTCGTGCCCCAGCGCAGCGGTGCATCGGGGTGCGGGACGTCGGATCCGACGGGCGCGTGCTCGGGGAGCACGCCTGTGCCGCCGGAGGAGTGCGCGCCGCGCGAGCGCAGGCTCGGCAGGCCGAGGAACGTGCTCATCGGGTGCTCACCTCGACCGTGTGGTTCTCGACGTCGGAGCCCGCGACCGGCGGCACGACCGGCTCGTCCCGTGTGCTGGCGAGGATCTCGGCGAGGTGCATGGTCCGAACGCCGCTGCGGTTGCGGGTGAGGCCGCCGCCGATGTGCATGAGGCACGAGTAGTCGCCGGCGGTGAGGACCTCGGCGCCGGTCGACTTCACGGCCGACATCTTGTCGCTGAGCATCGCGACGGACGTCTCGGAGTTCTTCAGTGCGAAGGTGCCGCCGAAGCCGCAGCAGGACTCGGCACCGGGGAGCTCGACGAGGTCGATCCCGCCGACGGCGCGCAGCAGGCGCACCGGTCGGTCACCGACGTGGAGCATCCGCAGGGAGTGGCACGTCGGGTGGTAGGTGACACGGTGCGGGAAGTGCGCCCCGACGTCGGTGACACCGAGGACGTCGACGAGCAGCTCGGAGAGCTCGTACGTCTTCGCGGAGACCTGCTCCGCGGTGCGGGCGAGCTTCTCGTCGCCCTGGCGGCGGCAGACCATCGCCTGCTGGTGGCGGATCGACCCGGTGCAGGATCCGGACGGGACGACGACGGCGTCCCACGCGCCGTCGAGCACCGGCTCGAACGTCTGGACGTGGTTGCGGATGATCGGCATCGCGTCGGCGAAGTAGCCGGTGTTGACGTGCATCTGCCCGCAGCACGTCTGCGCGGTGGGGAAGACGACCTCGTGGCCGAGGCGCTCGAGGAGGCGGACCGTGGCGCGGGGGGCCTGGGGGAACATCGCGTCGGCGATGCAGGTCGCGGCGAGGGCGATGCGCACGGGCTGGTCCTCCTGGAGCGGGGATGCTGACAGGTTTTCACCATAACCCATGTGGTCAGACCACATGCGGCGCTGCCCGGAGGGTGGCGCTCAGCGGAAGGCGCCCACCGCAGCCGGGAGCGCGTCCGCGATCTCCCGCGTCGCCGGGTGCACCGGGTTCGTCAGGAGGTCCTGCGGCCGACCGGACTCGACGAGGGTCCCGTCCGCGAGCACGTGGACCATCCCGCACACGCGGCTCACGAGCTCGAGGTCGTGCGACGCGACGAGCAGTCCCGTGCCGCGCTCGGCGACGATCTCCACGAGGCGCCGGACCACCGAGTCCTTGAGCGACTGGTCGAGAGCGGTCGTCGGCTCGTCGAGGACGACGACGTCCGGGCGCGTCGAGAACGCTGCCGCGAGAGCGAGCCGTTGGCGCTCGCCGCCGGACAGCGAGCTGATGGACCGCCCGAGGAACCGCGGCTCGAGGAGCATGAGCGCGAGGACGTCGGTCGCGGTGCCGCCCGTCGGGCGTCCCGCCTTGCGGGCCTTGGTCAGCTCGCCCTCGATCGCGCGCTCGACCGTCTGCTGCGGGTTGAGGCCGCCGAAGCCGTTCTGTGCCACGGACCGTACCGCGACGCCGAAGCGCTTCTTGTCCCGCATGCCGAGCCGACCGACGGTCCGCCCGTCGAAGGTGACCCGCCCGCTGCGGAGCTTGAGCCCGCCCGTGAGCGCCTGGAGCAGCGTGGACTTCCCGACTCCCGAGCTGCCGACGATGCCGACCGAGCCGCCACCCGGTGCGACCGTGAGGTCGACCCCGCGGACCGACGGGGTGGTCCCGTAGCCGGCGACGAGGCCGGTGGCTGACAGGGCGTTCGTGGTGGTACTCATCGTTCTCCGGATCTCAGGTGGTGTCGGGTGCCAGTACGCGGCCCCGTGCTCTCAACGTACGAGCCTCGCACATCGTGCGCGGCGATACGCTGGCCGCGTGCGTACCCATGAAGTAGTGCTCGCCCGGATCGAGGCCGACCTCGCCGCGGGGCGCTGGGCGATCGGCGAGCGGCTGCCCGCGGAGCGCGCCTTCGCCGAGGAGCTCGGGGTGTCCCGGCCGTCGGTGCGCGAGGCGATCCGCGTGCTCGAGGCCATGGGCGTCGTCCGCACGGCGGTCGGCTCCGGGCCCGACTCGGGGGCGAGCGTCATCGACCATCCCGCTGCCGGGCTCGGCTCCGCGATGCGGCTGCACCTCGCCGCCGGGACGCTCCCCGTCCGGGACGTCGTCGCGCTGCGCGCGCTCCTCGAGACGTGGGCCGTCGGGCAGGCAGCATCGCGGGTGGCGCTGGACGCGCAGGCGGGCGAGACCGTCGCGGGAGCGCGTGCCCTGCTCGACGAGATGGACACCCCCGGGCTCACCGAGGTGCGGTTCCACGAGCTCGACGCCGCGTTCCACGTCCTGCTCGCGGCACTCTCGGGGAACGTTCTCGTCGAGGCCGTCATGCTCGGGCTGCGCGGAGCGATCCAGGACTACGTCATGGCCGGGACCGCGCGGCTGACGGACTGGCCGAGCACGGCCGACCGGCTGCGCGCCGAGCACCGGACGATCCTCGCCGCGATCGAAGCCGGGGACCCGACGACGGCGAGCGCAGCCGTCGGACGGCACATCGAGGACTTCTACCGCGAGGCGGGGCTCTGAGTCGTGCGGGTCATCCGACCTTGAGCGTGAGGGTCATGCCCGCAGCACGGTGGCCGGTGACGGTGCACCAGCCTTCGAGGGTCTCGTCGACGACACCGAGGTCGATCGTCGCCGTCTCGTCGCGGCTGAGGAGATCGGTGCTCTGGTCGTCGTCGAAGAACAGGTCGTGCGGCATGCCGTCGCTGTTGCGCACCGTGACGACCACGCGGGTTCCGGGCTCGACATCGACGACGGCAGGGTGGAACTTCATGTCCTTGATGTCGACCGCCACGGTGAGCGTGCCGTCCTCGGCCGTGCTCGTCCCGGACACCGGCTCGGGGCTCGCACCGCACGCGCTGAGCGCGCCGATCGCGAAGACGGTGAGGCAGACGGACGTGCGTCGCAGAGCGGTGGCGTGACGGACGGGGACCGAGCCCTGTGCGGCCGTCCGACGGTGCGCCTCGGGACAGCGGCGCCGGTGGGCTCGGCTCTCGCGGCCGATCTCGCACAGTCGGTTGGCGGGGCAGAGCGGGCTGGCCTGACGGATATCGCGGTGAAACACGCTCCTACTGTACGGCGAACATCTACCGTCGTGTCTGTGAAACCCCTGACACCGATCGATGTCGAGCAGGTGAACCCTGGCTCGGCCCAAGCGAACGCGATCCTCTGGCAGTACTACCGGGAGGTCGTCGCGCGCTATCACGACCGCGAGACCTCAGACGACGAGATCGACGAGGCCATGGCCGACGAGCCGAGCGACGACCTCGTCGCACCGACGGGTCTCTTCGTCGTCGTCCGTCGCGGGTCGCGGGCAGTGGGCTGTGGCGGGATCCGGTTCGTGGACGCTCGCGTCGGAGAGCTGACCCGCGTGTTCGTCGCCCCTCCCGAGCGCGGCACCGGCGTCGCCGTCGCGCTCGTGAGGCACCTGGAGGACCGGGCGCGCGCGGCCGGGCTGGCACGTCTTCGCCTCGACACGCGTGCCGACCTCGTCGAGGCGCGGGGCCTCTACGCGAAGCTCGGGTACGAGGAGGTCGAGGCGTTCAACGACGGACCGTACGCGGACCACTGGTTCTCGAAGGCGCTGTGACCCGCGGTCGACGGCCGGCGTGGCGGTGACGCGTCAGCGGTGCCGGTACGGCGCCGACGCGAAGACGTCGAGGCCGAGCGTGCGGCTGAGGTGCGCGCTCGCGCGCCGTCCGCGGACGCTGTTGCCCGCCTCGTCGAGGGGCGGTGAGAACGTCCCGATGCCGGCCTTGCCCGGCGCGACGGACACGATGCCGCCGCTCACGCCGGACTTGCCCGGGAGGCCGATCTCGAAGAGCCACTCACCGGACCGCTCGTAGAGCCCGTTCGACGCGAGCACGGCGAGCGTGTCCCGGCACACCTCGGCGGAGACGACGCGTTCCCGCGTCACGGGGTTCACGCCCCCGTCGGCGAGGGTCGCACCCATGACGGCGAGGTCCCGCGCGGTCACGAGGAGCGAGCACTGTCTCGTGTAGACGTCGACGACGGACTCGGGGTCCTCGTCGAGCCGACCGTAGGTCTGCAGGAGCAGGGCGAGGGCCATGTTGCGCTGGTTCGACGCGGACTCCGACGCGTAGACGTCGGCGTCGAGCTCGAGCTCGCGGCCCGCGAAGCGCGAGAGGCCCTCCTGGATGGCGGCCCACTGGGCGTCAGGGGTCGAGCCGGTAGCGAGCGACGTCGTCGAGATCGCTCCCGCGTTCACCATGGGGTTCCGTGGGTGGCCGTCGTGGAGCTCGAGAGCCATGACCGAGTCGAAGGCGTGCCCGGTGCTGTCCACGCCGACCACCTCGAGGACCTGCTCGTGGCCCTGCTGCTCGCACACGAGCGCCCACACGAAGGCCTTGGAGATCGACTGGATGGAGAACGCGTGGTCGACGTCCCCGACCCCGTGGACCTCACCGTCCACCTCCGCGACGCAGATGCCGAACAGGTCCGGGTCGGCGTCGGCGAGGGCGGGGATGTACGACGCGACGGTGCCGGTGGTGGTCGAGCGGTACCTCTCGTGCGCCTCGCGCGTGAGCGTCTCGACCTCGTCCCACCCGGGCAGCGTGCCGGTGCGGACGGTGCGCTCGGTCTGGTCCGCGGCGTCTTGCGGTGTCATCGACGTCCCTCTCGGTCGACCTTCACCCTAGTGCGACCTGGGCCGTTCCATCAGGGCAGAGCGAGCCGGTCAAGGTCGCCGGGCTCGGTCGCAGGACCGGTCGAGCTCCGCACGACGAGCCGTGAGCGGACGACGCGACGCTCGGCGTCGCGGGTCGGCGTCGTCATCCGGGCGAGGAGGAGCTCTGCGGCGTCGCGGCCCATCTGGGCGGACGGGCCCGCGACGGTCGTGAGGGCCGGTCGCGCCATGCCGGTGTCCAGCGCGTCGTCGCACCCGACGATGCTCAGCGCCTCGGGAACCGGGACGCCGAGCTCGGTGCAGCGGGAGAGGACGCCGAAGGCGACGAGGTCGTCGTAGCAGACGACCGCACCGACCTCCTCGGCGACGAGGCGGTCGGCGACCGCACGTCCGGCTGCGAAGGTGGGCCGGTGCGGACCCCAGACGTCGAGGTGCAGCCCGGTCGCGCGGGCGGCAGCGCTCAGCGCGTCGGACTTGCGGGCGTCGGACCACGAGCCCGCAGGCCCACCGAGGTAGACGACGCGCTCGTGCCCGAGCCCGGCGAGGTGGGCGACGGCGGCGGTGAGACCGGGCTCGACGTCGATGACGGCGCTGTCGATCCCGTCGACGACCCGGTTGGCCAGGACGACCGGGACGCGTGCGGCGAGGGCGCGCACGGCGTCGTCGGGCAGGCGGCTCGAGACGAGGAGGATGCCGTCCGCCTGGCTGGCCATCCGCTGGGCGATGCGGAGCTCGGCCGTCGGGTCCTCGCGGCTGTCGCCGATGAACACGCCGCGGTCCTGTGACTCGGCGGCGGACTCGACCGCCGCGAGGACGGGCGCGAAGAACGGGTTGGTGACGTCCGGGAGCACGACGCCGATGTTCGCCGTCCGCCCCGTGACGAGGCCGCGGGCCGTGCGGGACGGGGTGTAGCCGAGCTCGCGTGCGGCTGCGTGCACCCGCTCGAGGGTCTGCGGCAGCACGCGGTCGCCGCCGTTGAAGCAGCGGGAGACGGTCGCGATCGAGACGCCCGAGGCGGCGGCGACGTCGCGGATGGTGACGCCGGACGTGCTGGTGCGGGTGGTGCGCCCGGAGCGGCCCGCGGGTGCCGGTGCCGGTGGCTCGAGGTCCATGTGGTGGTCTCCCGGTGAGTGCAGCGCGCGGCGGGCACTGTCCTGCGAGGGGTTCAGCAGGTACGGTGGACGCTAGCATGTAAACGTTTCCGCACGGTGGTTGATGCCCATCGACAGCATCGTCCGAGACCGTGCAGCCCGACCGATCGAGAGCCCCATGCCGACCAGCCTCCTCGACCTCGCCCCCGGCGTGCCCGCCGGCGCCGCCCTCCTGCTCCGCGCCGACGACGACGTCGCCGTGACGATCCGTGACCTGCCCGGCATCCCGCGGGGCCACAAGGTCGCCGTCCGCGCCCTCGCGAGCGGGTCGCAGGTGCGCAAGTACGGTCAGTCCATCGGGGTCGCGACGCGCGACATCGCACCCGGCCAGCATGTCCACGCGCACAACCTGGGGATGGACCTCGCCGAGCGCGAGCACGAGTTCGCCACCGTGCACCACGAGCTCGTCGCGCCCCCCGGTCCGCGCCCGACCTTCGAGGGCTACCGCCGGGCGAACGGTCGCGTCGGCACGCGCAACTACATCGGCATCCTCACCTCGGTGAACTGCTCGGCGAGCACCGCGAAGATGATCGCCGACCAGTTCCGCGGCCCGCTGCTCGACGACTACGAGAACGTCGACGGCGTCATGGCCCTCACGCACTCCTCCGGCTGCGGTCTCGTCCCCGTGAGCGAGGGCGCGCAGATGCTCGTCCGCACCCTCAAGGGCTACGCGGAGCACCCCAACTTCGCCGGCATCCTCGTGGTCGGGCTCGGCTGCGAGATGATCGCGGTCGGCTCGCTCATCGACGGCCTCGAGCTCTCCCCGGACACCGTGCTCAAGCACCTGACCATCCAGGAGTCCGGTGGCATCCGCTCCACCGTGCGTCAGGGCGTGGCCGCGATCCACGAGATGCTCCCTGAGATCGACTCCCGGCGACGCGAGACGTGCGACGTGGGAGAGCTCGTCCTCGGCCTCAACTGCGGCGGTTCCGACGGGTACTCGGGCATCACCGCGAACCCCGCGCTCGGCTTCGCGTCCGACCTCCTCGTCTCCTACGGCGGCGCGTCCGTGCTCGCCGAGACCCCGGAGGTGTTCGGTGCCGAGCACCTGCTCACGCGTCGGGCCGTCACGGAAGAGGTGGGGCGAAAGCTCTTGCGCCGCATCGACTGGTGGCAGCGCTACGCCGCCGAGGGCGGCGGCTCGCTCGACAACAACCCGTCGCCCGGGAACAAGGCCGGCGGTCTGACGACCATCCTCGAGAAGTCCCTCGGGGCGGTGGCCAAGGGCGGTCAGGCCGACCTCGTCGCCGTCTACGAGTACGCCGAGCGCATCACCGCCAAGGGCTTCTGCTTCATGGACACCCCGGGCTACGACCCGGTCTCCGTCACCGGCCTCATCGCCGGCGGCTCGACGATCATCTGCTTCACGACGGGCCGTGGCTCGGTCCTCGGCGCCAAGCCCGCACCGTCGATCAAGCTCGCGACGAACTCCGAGCTCTACGCCCGCCAGGCCGAGGACATCGACATCAACTGCGGGCGCATCGTCGACGGCACCGCGACCGTCGAGGAGGTCGGCCGGGAGATCTTCGCCGAGATCCTCGCCGTGGCCTCCGGCAAGGAGTCCGTGAGCGAGTCGCTCGACCTCGGCCAGGACGAGTTCATCCCGTGGCAGCTGGGGACGGTCACCTGACCTCGGACGACGCGCAGTGCACGCAGCGGTCCGCCGCCGGGCGAGCCGCGAGGCGCTCGCCTGGGATCGGCGTGCCGCACTGGACGCAGAACCCGTAGGTGCCCTCCTCGATCCTCAGGAGCGCCCGGTCCACCTCGCCGAGCCGGGCCTCGAGGTCGGCGCGGATGCCCATGGCGTGCGACCACTGCGAGGACATGGTCGCGCCCTCGGGGTCGTGCTCGTCGTCGTCGGACTGGCCGCCGCGCGCGTCACGGACTTCTTGGAGGTCGTCGAGCACCCGCTGCAGGTCGATCGTCAGCGTGCGCTGGCGCTCGAGGAGCACGGCGGACGGTTCGAGGCTCTGAGGATCGGGAGACGAGGTCATCGTCCATCCTCACACGCACCCTCGGCACACGCAGCGGAGCGGTTGCGACCCCGCGCACCCGATGGGGCGTGCTCTCGAGGGTGGGACGTGCACTGGTGAGCACGCATGGTCCTCAAGAGCACGCCCCGCCGGGCCGACCGGGTGGCCAAGACCGGGGCGAAGGCCGGGACCAGCCGCCGTCAGCCCGTCTGGGGGGCTCACCAGTCGTGGACGGTCCCGTCGCGCAGGCGGTTCACCGGGAGGTAGGCCGGGGTGTACTCGAACGCGGCGGCGGCGTCCTCGTCGAGGTCGACGCCCAGGCCCGGGGCGGTGCCGGGGTGGAGGAGCCCGCCCTCGAAGGTGTAGCTCGTCCGGAAGACCTCGAGCGTCGTGGCGCTGTGCTGCATGTACTCCTGGATGCCGAAGTTGTGGATCGCGATGTCCAGGTGCAGGGCGGCCGCCATGCCGACCGGCGAGATGTCGGTGGGTCCGTGCATGCCGGACTTCACGCCGTAGATCGCGGCGAAGTCGAGGAGCTTCTTCATCGCCGTGACCCCGCCCGTGTGGGTGACGGCGGACCGCACGTAGTCGACGAGGCGTTCGGTGAAGAGCGTCTGGTAGTCGTAGACGGAGTTGAACACCTCGCCGATCGCGAGCGGTGTGGTCGTGTGCTCGCGGACGGTACGCAGGGCGGTCTGGTCCTCGCCGGGCGTGCAGTCCTCGAGCCAGAAGAGGTCGTACGGCTCGAGGGACTTGCCGAGCTTCGCCGCCTGGATGGGGGACATGCGGTGGTGGCCGTCGTGCAGGAGCGGGAGCTCGGGGCCGAACTCGTTGCGGACCGCCTCGAAGACGGTCGGCACGTGGCGCAGGTACGCCCGGGTGTCCCAGACCTCCTCGACCGGCATCGGACGGCCGTCGAGCATGTTGCGCCTGGCCGGCTCGTAGTCGTAGCGCTGACCCGCAGCCTGGTCGGAGCCGATGCCGTAGATCTGGCCCAGCCCTGGCACGCCGGTCTGGATGCGGATGGCCGTGAAGCCGAGGTCGAGGTGGTTGCGGATCGAGTCGAACAGCGCTGGCAGGTCCGTGCCGGACGCGTGCCCGTAGGCGAGTGCCCCCGTGCGCGACGCGCCGCCGAGCAGCTGGTACAGCGGCATCCCGGCGACCTTCGCCTTGATGTCCCACAGCGCCATGTCCACCGCAGCGATCGCGGCCATGGTGATCGGCCCGCGCCGCCAGTAGGCGCCGCGGTAGAGGAGCTGCCACGTGTCCTCGATGTTGTCCGCCTCGCGCCCGATGAGCATGGGCACGAGGTGGTCGGTGAGGTAGCTCGCGACGGCGAGCTCGCGGCCGTTGACCGTCGCGTCACCGAGGCCCACGACCCCGTCCGACGTCGTGATCTTCAGCGTGACGAAGTTCCGGCCGGGGCTGGTGATGACGACGGCGGCATCGGTGATCTGCACGGGTGCTCCAGGAGGTGGTGGCGCGAGGCCGAGAGGGGCGGGGTGGGCTGTCGGTGGGACGCGGGGCACCGATGGGCTCGCGACGCGACGGGGCGACGCGTCAGCGTCGGGCGTACGCCTCCCGCGGGAGGGTGTACGCGAGGTCGACAGCCGTCTCGACAGCCTCGTCGAGGTCGAGCCTGTGCTCGGCCACGAGGCGGGCGAGGTAGCCCGCGTCGATCCGCCGCGAGAGGTCGTGGCGCGCCGGGATGGACGCGAACGCCCGGGTGTCGTCGACGAAACCGGTCGTGTTGTAGAAGCCCGCCGTCTCCGTGGCCGTGTCGCGGAAGCGTCGCATGCCGTCGGGGGAGTCGAGGAACCACCACGGGGCGCCGAGCTTCATCGCCGGGTAGACGCCGGCGAGCGGCGCGAGCTCCCGGGAGTAGACCGTCTCGTCGATCGTGAAGACGATGAGGCGCAGTCCAGGGTGGTGGCCGTAGGCCTCGAGGAGCGGGCGCAGGGCGCGGGCGTACTCGACCCGGACCGGGATGTCGTAGCCCTTGTCGGCCCCGAACGTCTCGAGGATCGCCCGGTCGTGGTTGCGCAGGACGCCCGGGTGCAGCTGCATGACGAGACCGTCCTCGGCGGACATCGCGGCCATCTGGAAGAGCATGTGGCCGCTGAACGCCTGCGACTCCGCCGCGCTGACCTGGGCCCCGGAGAGGGCGAGGTCGAAGATCCGGTTCGCCTCGGCGTCGGAGAGCGGGGTGGTGTCGGCGAGGAAGTGCCCGTGGTCCGTGGCCCGCGCACCCGCCGCGATGAAGGCCTGGCGGCGCTGGCGCAGTGCGTCGAGATACGACGCGTAGCCGGTCACGTCGATCCCGGACGCCTGCGAGAGCTTCGCGACGCTCTCCGTCCACGAATGACCGTCGAGGTGCAGCAGCGGGTCCGGCCGGAAGGTCGGGATGACCTTCTCGCCCCAGCCCTGGGCGGCGAGCGACGCGTGGTGCTCGAGGCCGCTCCAGGCAGGGTCCGTGGTCGCGAGCGTCTCGATGTTGAACCGCTCGAAGAGCGCTCGCGGCCGGAACTCGGGCGACCGCAGCGCGGCGTCGAGCTGGTCGTAGATCGCGTCGGCCGTCTCGGCGGACGGCCGCTGCGTGATGCCGAAGACCTCGACGAGCTCGTGCTCCATCCAGTATCGCGTGGGGGTGCCGCGGTAGAGCTTCCAGCTCGCGCAGAAGCGCCGCCAGATGTCCCTGTGGTCGGGGTTCGGGACGATGCTGCTCGCAGGGTCGGCCGGTGCGACGCCCATCTGGTCGACCGACCCGCCCTGGGACACGATCATCCGGACGAGGTAGTGGTCAGGGATGACGAAGAGCTCGGCCGGGTCCCCGAAGGGTGTGTCCTCGTCGAGCACCTGCGCCTCGACGTGGCCGTGCATCGAGACTATGGGCAGGTGCTTCGTCTCCCCGTAGATCTCGCGCGCCAGACGTCGCGTCGTGGGGTCCGCCGGGAGCGCGCGGTCCTCGTGCAGGGTCCAGGGCTCCTCGAGCCCGTCCGGGACGCTCGTCGGGACGGTGCTCGTGGGGATCGTGCCGGTCTGAGCATGCTGTGCAGTCAAGTCCGCCTCCTCGTTGAAACAGACTGCGATCGTTTGCAGCCCATCGTGCCCTGAGGAGCCGCTGAAGCACAAGCCCTCACTTTCCCCACGGAACGTTCGACGCTCGCAGTGTCGAACGGCGGACGACGGCACCCGATCACGATTGCGTATCGATGACTTGACGGATGACCGCAATCGTTTGCAGACTAGGCGGATCGGCGCGGCGTGGCGCAGGTCACGAGAGCCCGGTGGCTCTCGTCGATGCCCCCGATGCGCCGGCGCATCCGAGGAGACCGCAGCGCGACGAGGCACGAGGAGGTGTGGAGCGATGGCGAACGTCCGTGACGTCGCACTCCGAGCAGGCGTCTCCATCTCCACGGTCTCCCGTGCGCTCTCCGCCCCGTCGATGGTCTCCGAGGCGACGCGGCTCAAGGTCCTCGAGGTCGCGAGAGAGCTCGACTACCAGCCGAACGCGGCCGCTCGCGGCCTGCGGGTGGGCCGCACGAACAACATCGGCCTCCTCATCCCCGACCTCGAGAACCCGTTCTTCGCGAGCGTGACCAAGGCGGTCCACAGCCGGGCACGCGCCAGCGGCATCTCCGTCTTCGCAGCGGACTCCGACGAGGACCCGGCGCAGGAGCTCGACCTCATCCGCAACCTGTCCGCGCAGGTGGACGGGCTTGTGCTCGCGTCGCCGCGCGCCAGCGACTCCGACATCCTCGACGCGGTGGAGGGCAAGACCGTCGTCCTGCTCAACCGGCAGGTGGGGGACCTGCCGACCATCACGATCGACAACGCCGACGGTGCCTTCCAGGCCGTCAACCACCTCCGCGCTCTGGGCCACCACACGGTCGCGTACGCATCGGGCCCGGCGCACTCGTGGTCCGGCGAGCAGCGCCGGGCGGGCATGGTCGCCGCGGCCGCCCGGATCGACGGTGTCGAGGTGGTCCAGCTCGGCAACTTCCAGCCCTACTTCTCCGGTGGCTACCCGGCCGCCGACCTCGCCGTCGCCAGCGGCGCGACCGCCGTCATCGCCTATAACGACCTCATGGCGCTCGGGATCATCGACCGGCTGAGGAACCGCGGCATCACGGTCCCTGACGAGATGTCGGTCGTCGGCTTCGACGACGTGGCCGTCGCGACCCTCGTCTCGCCCGCCCTCACGACGGTGCGCATCCCGCGCGCCGGCCTGGGCCGCGGCGCCGTCGACCTCCTCCTGTCTCTCCTCGGGACCCCGCGCGACGGGACCCCGCGCGACGGGACTCCGCGCGACGGCGCGCGTGCCGACGTGCCCTCGCGCGCCGCCGTCCCCGCGCACACCCAGCTTCCTGTCGAGCTCGTCGTCAGGAGCTCCACCTCCGTGCCGGTCACCCCCACCTCGACGACGGGCTGAACCCGTCATCACTCCGGTCGGTGGTCCATGCCACGACCGTCGCCCCCTCGGACACCGTCGTCCGCGGGCAGAGAAAGGAATGCAGATGAACCAGTCGAAGCGAGTGCAGCTCGCCGCGGGGATCCTCACCCTCGGTCTCATCGCGACCGCCTGCTCGGCGCCCGAGAACAGCTCGGGCAACACGACGGCGGGCCCGTCGGTCGCCGCCGACGAGGTGCCGGACACCCCCTCGGAACCCGTGACCTTGAACATCCTCGACGTCGCGGGCAACCAGAAGCTCACGGGCGCGATGATCGACGAGTTCGTCGCCGAGAACCCTGACGTCATCTCCTCGGTGACGTGGGAGAGCGGCGGCGCGCCGGACCTGGTCGGGACCATCAAGCCCCAGGTCGACTCCGGGAGCCTCCAGATCGACCTCGTCCTCACGGGCACGGACGGTCTGTCGGCCGGCATCGGCCAGGACCTGTGGGTCCCGATCATCGACGACTTCGGTGACCGCCTCTCCAACCAGGAGAACTACCTCGAGCCCGCCGCGAAGATGCAGGAGCTCGCCGAGGGCTACGGCGCGGTCGTGACGTACTACCCGTCCGGCCCGCTGCTGCAGTACGACCCGGCTGTCGTGACCGACGTGCCGACCACCCCGGAGGAGCTCCTCATCTGGGCCGAGGCGAACCCCGGCAAGTTCGGCTACGCCCGACCGGCCAACTCCGGACCGGGCCGCACGTTCCTCATGGGCCTGCCGTACATCCTCGGCGACTCGGACCCGAGCGACCCGGAGAACGGCTGGGACAAGACGTGGGAGTACCTCAAGGAGCTCAACCAGCACGTCGACACCTACCCGACCGGAACCGGCCAGGTGATCACGAACATCGCTGACGGCACGTGGAGCATGATCCCCACGACCACGGGCTGGGAGATCGAGCCGCGGGCCGACGGTCGTGCGCCGGCGACGCTCGAGGCCGCCGCGTTCGACGAGTTCACGTGGGTCACCGACGCGCACTACGCCGTCATCCCCAAGGGGCAGTCGGCGGACAAGACGTCGGCGATCCTCCTGCTCGTGCAGGACATCCTCACGCCGGAGCAGAACGCCAAGGCGTACGACACCGGCTACTTCTACCCCGGCCCCGCCGTCGAGGGCGCGACGCTCGACCTCGCACCCCAGACGAGCCAGGACGTCATCACCGAGTTCGGTCGCGACTGGTACGACGACCTCATCGAGGACAAGCCCAAGGCCACCCCGCTGACCGCCGAGAACATGGTCACCGCGTTCGACATCTGGGACCGCGAAATCGGCGCAGGAAAGTTCTGAGGGGCACGCACCGATGGCAATCACGGCACGCGCGTTCGAATCGCTGGAACTCAAGGACGTAGGACGCAGCTTCGGTGGGCACGACGCGCTCGCCGGTCTCGACCTGACGATCCGGGCCGGGGAGTTCATCGCCCTGCTCGGGCCGTCGGGCTGCGGCAAGTCGACGGCACTCAACTGCCTCGCCGGGCTGCTCCCGCTGACGCACGGCTCCATCCTCATCGACGGCAAGCGCGTCGACACCCTGCCGTCCGAGAAGCGCGGCTTCGGGATGGTCTTCCAGAACTACGCCCTCTTCCCGCACCTCACGGTCGAGAAGAACATCGCGTTCGGCCTGCAGATGCGCGGGACGCCGAAGCCGGAGACGAAGACGCGCGTGGCCGAGGCGATCGCGCTCGTCAAGCTCGAGCAGCACGCGAAGAAGCTGCCCGGTCAGCTCTCGGGCGGGCAGCAGCAGCGGGTGGCGATCGCTCGCGCGATCGTCCTCGAGCCGCGGCTCGTCCTCATGGACGAGCCGCTCTCGAACCTCGACGCGAAGCTGCGCCTCGACATGCGTACGGAGATCCGGCGCCTGCACCAGTCGCTCGGGCTGACGACGTTCTACGTCACCCACGACCAGGAGGAGGCGCTGTCCCTCGCGGACCGGCTCGTCGTCCTGCGGGAGGGGCGCGTCCAGCAGATCGGGACGCCGGAGGAGCTGCACAACTTCCCGGCGAACTGGCACGTGGCCGACTTCATGGGATACCGCAACCTCATCGACCTCACGGTCGACGCGGTGTCGGGCGAGGACATCCGCGTCACGGGCGCCGGGTTCTCCATCAACGGGCACGCGGCGCAGCCGGTCGCGGTTGGGGACAAGGTGCGCCTGGCGATCCGACCCGAGGACCTCGTGGTCGTCGAGCCGGGCGACCCGATCCGCGACGGGAACTCGATCGACGCGACGGTCGCGGTCGTCGAGTATCAGGGGCGCGAGTTCGCCGTGGGCGTCCAGACGAAAGAGGGGCAGACGCTGCACGTCCGGTCTGCCCATGCGCCGGCCGTCGGGTCGGCGGTCACGCTCACCGCGTCAGCCGCACGCGCCCTCGTCTACCGGGCGTCGCTCGACGAGCTGACGGCCACCGAACGAGAGCTCGAAGAGGTGCGCCGATGACGACGGGGACGGCGGAGCCCCAGACGGATCCCGGGGCGCAGCCTCCGGTGCAGCGCAAGAGCTCGGCGAGCCTGCGGCACAGGCTCGCCGAGCGTGGCATCGACACGAGCCTGCTCATGCTCGTCCCGGCGTTCGTCTTCGCGATCGCGCTGTTCGTCTACCCGTTCTCGTACGGGATCGGGCTGACGTTCCAGCCGTCGCTCGTCCAGCGCGAGACGTGGGGCGGGGGGATCTTCGCCAACTACGTCGCGTTCTTCCAGGACCCGTTCGTCTTCGACTCGATCTGGCTGACGATGCGCCTCGCGCTGCCGGCCGCGCTGTTCAACGTGCTGGCGTCGGTGCCCGTGGCGTTCAAGCTGCGCGGCAAGTTCCGCGGGAAGCGCCTCATGACGACGCTCCTCGTCCTGCCGATCACGCTCGGCACCGTCCTCACCGCTCAGGGCCTGCTCATCTTCGCCGGCCGCCAGGGCTGGCTGAACCGGACGCTCATCGAGCTCGGGATCGTCTCCGAGCCCGTCCAGTTCGTCAACAACTACGTCGGCGTGCTGCTCTCGCTCATCATCACCGGCTTCCCGTTCGCGTTCCTGCTCATCTCGTCCTACCTCTCGGGCATCGACCCGTCGCTCGAGGCCGCGGCGAAGACGCTCGGCGCGGACTGGAAGCAGCGCTTCCGCCGGATCATCCTGCCGCTCCTCGCGCCTGGCCTCGCCACGACGTTCATCCTCACCTTCGTCCTCGCCTTCTCGGTGTTCCCGTCGGCGAGGCTCGTCGGTGACGCGATGGGCGAGACCCGCGTCATGTCCCTCATGGCGTTCCGTGCCTTCGGGGAGCAGAACGACTATCCGATGGCGTCGACCATCGCGATCATGATGGGCGTCGTCGAGCTCTGCGTCATCGCACTCGTCCTGCTGTGGAGGTCCTTCCTCTACAAGGGTTCCACCGGAGGTAAGGGCTGATGGCCACCGAGACCGCTCCGCACGTCCCCGCACCGCAGCCGGCCACGCCGGGCCGTGGGCTCGGGGCGCAGTCCAAGAAGCCCACCCGTGCACCGGGGGAGAAGGCGCTCATCGCCGCGCCGAGCACGTGGTTCGTGTGGGCGGGGATGGTCGCGTTCCTCGTGTTCCTCCTCGGGATCCTCAGCTCCGTGGTGGTCGACTCGTTCGGCAAACCATGGTTCGCCACGTGGTTCCCGGAGAACTTCACGACCGAGTGGTACTCGGGCTCGTGGGAGAGGTTCGACCTCACGCACGTCATCGGCGTCACGCTGATCGTCGCGGTGTCGGTCGTCGTGATCTCCGTGCTCGTCGGTGTGCCTGCGGCCTACATGCTCGCTCGGCGCGACTTCCCGGGGAAGAAGCTGCTCAACCTGCTCTTCCTCCTGCCGATCCTCATGCCGCCCATCACGTTCGGCATCCCGCTCGCCACCGTCATGTACAACCTCGGTCTCGGGCGCACGCTGTGGGCGGTCATCCTCGTCAACCTCGTGCCGTCCATCCCGTTCGTCATCATGACGATGACGCCGTTCATCGAGCAGATCAACCCGTCGATCGAGAACGCCGCGCGCATGTGCGGGGCGAGCATGCGCCAGGTCTTCACCAAGGTGCTGGCGCCGCTGCTCGTCCCCGGCATCCTCGCGGCGTCGATCCTCGTGCTGGTGCGTACGGTGGGGATGTTCGAGCTGACGTTCCTCGTCTCGGGGCCGACGTCGGACACGCTCGTCGTCGCGATCTACCGGGCGATGACGTCGGCGGGTGGCGGAGAGGCACGCCAGCTCGTCTCCGCGATGGCGGTCATGTACACAGCCACGATGATGGTCATCCTCGTGGTGGCCCTGAGATTCGTGAACCCGACGCAGCTCGTCGCTCGCGTCAAGGACTCCAGAGAGGACTGAACAGAGGATGCTCGAACAGCAGGAGCACGACCACGTGGAGGGCGACCAGTCGGCAGGCGGTGACCAGCTCGGGCGGTTGTCGCTCGCGACGCTCGCGGACGCCGTCGACGGTGGGCCGCGCAGCGCGACCGTCGCCGGACCGGCCGTCGACCCCCGCGAGGTGAGCATCGGCATCGTCCACCTCGGGGTGGGTGCGTTCCACCGCGCGCACCAGGCGGTCCTCACCGAGGACGCCGCCGCGGCGGCGGGGGAGACGTGCTGGGGGATCTTCGGTGTGACGCAGCGCTCGGCGAAGGTCGCCGAGCAGCTCGCGCCGCAGGACGGCCTGTACGGCGTGCTGACCAAGGGGACGGACAGCACGTCCCTGCGGATCATCGGCTCGATGCGCGGCGTCGCGTTCCCGGGCACGGACACGGCGCGGATCCTCGCGACGATCGCTGCGCCGACCACCCACGTGATCACGCTGACCGTCACGGAGAAGGGCTACCGTGCCGGGCCTGACGGCGCTCTCGACCTCGGTGACCCGGACGTCGTCGCGGACCTCGAGACGTTGCGTGCCGAGGTCGACGGGACGTCCGGGCTCACTGTGCACGACGCGGACGGTCACCCGGCCGAGGTCGTCGCCGGGCGCTCGCCCATCGGTCTGCTCGTGCGGGGCCTCGCGCAGCGCTACGCCGAGACCGGCGCCCCCGTCACGGTTCTCACCTGCGACAACATGGTGGACAACGGTCGTGTCGTCGAACGGTTGGTGCGGCAGTTCGTCGAGGAGGTCGCCCACGACGACGAGGGGACCGGCCTGCGGACCTGGCTGGAGGCGTCGGTGACGTTCCCGTGCACGATGGTCGACCGGATCGTCCCCGCGACGACCGAGGCGGACCGTGCCGAGGCGTTGGCGCTCACGGGTGTGCGCGACGAAGGGCTGGTGGTGGGCGAGCCGTTCCTCCAGTGGGTCATCGAGGACCGCTTCGCTGGTCCCCGCCCGGCGTGGGAGCGCGTCGGAGCGACGCTCACCGACGACGTGGCACCGTTCGAGCAGGCCAAGCTGCGCATGCTCAACGGCACGCACTCGATGCTCGCGTACCTCGGGGCGCTGTCGGGGCACCGGCTCATCGCGGACGCGATCGTCGACCCCGAGCTCGCCGCGACCGCACGTGAGCTCTTGCACGACGACGTCATCCCGACGCTCGTCGCCCCGCCGGGCACCGACCTCGCTCAGTACGCGGAGTCGCTCGTCGAGCGCTTCGCGAACCCGGCCACCGGGCACACGACCATCCAGGTCGCGATGGACGGGTCGAAGAAGCTGCCGTTCCGGCTGCTCGGCACGGTGGCCGACCGCCTCACGGCCGGCGCCGTCCCCGAGGGTGCGGCGCGCGCCGTCGCGGCGTGGATCGTGTTCGTCGCGCGGGGCACGACCTTCGCGGGCGACCCGCTCGTCCTCGACGACCCGCTCGCCGACGTGCTGCAGGAGACCGCAGCCGGCACCGAGGACGGACTCGTCGCGCGGATGTTCGCGCTCGACCAGGTGTTCCCGGCGGGCGTCGCCCAGCACGACGGGTTCCGCGCGGCGGTCGAGCGTCACGTCACCGAGCTCCTGGGACGCTTCGAGGCGTAGGCCCTGTGTGGTGACGCGTGGGTTCTAGGAGCTCCTCAGGGAGCGGCACGGCCAGCTGGCGGCCGGTACGCGCGGAGCGGGCCCGGTGTCAGGGACACTAGGGGGAGCGACCGACCGTATCGACGAGGAGTTCACGTGCCGCAGGGAATCGTCCGCTGGTTCGACACCGACCGTGGTTTCGGCTTCATCGCCGTCGGCGAGGGGGTCGACGACCTTTACGTCCACGCGTCGGAGATCGTCAACGACGACGGCACGCGCCTGCTCCGGGAGGGCCAAGAGGTCCAGTACGAGCTGGGCGAGGGGGACAGAGGACCGCAGGCACGCCGCGTCCACGTCACGGCCGACGCCGTCGCCGCGGCCCTCGGTGTGCTCGGCACCGTCACCTGGTACGAGCCCGCCAAGGGCTACGGCTTCATCACCCCCGACGGCGGCGGCACGGAGATCTTCGTGCACAGCTCCGCGATCGTCGGCGGGGGAGTACTCACCGACGGGCAGCGCGTCGCGTTCCTCGTCGTCGACGGCGACAAGGGACCGCAGGCGGACCACCTGCTCCCGCTCGGCGCCGAGGCCGCCGTCGCGTCGGACGGCGCGGACGGGACCGTGTCCTGGTACGACGGCGACAAGGGGTTCGGCTTCATCACCCCCGACGCGGGCGGCGAGGACGTGTTCATCCACGTCAAGGAGCTCGTCGAGGGGCCGGTGGATCTGTTCATCGGTGACCGCGTGGCCTACGGCGTCGTCGTCGGCGACAAGGGCACGCAGGCCCGCGACGTGCGACTTATGGGCGGTGTGACTCCGGCGCCCGTCGAGCCGGTCCGCAGCAGGTCGGTGCGGCCGTCGACGTCGAGCGCACCCGTGCGTGGCGGCGAGGGCGTCGTCGTGCGCTACGACCCCGATCGCGGCTTCGGCTTCATCCGCCCCGACGCCGGAGGCGACGACCTCTTCGTCCACGTGTCCGTGGTGCGCGGAGCCGAGTCCCTCATGGCGGACGACCGCGTCCGGTTCGACGTCCGCCAGAGCGACCGCGGCCCGCAGGCCGACCGCGTCGAGCGGATCTGAGTCGAGCCGCGACGAGGAGACGACGCCATGCCTGGATCTGCACCGCTCTGGGACCTGCCCGGCATGCACCGGCCCCGCCGCGCCGCGGGCCCGCCCGAGCGGTCGCGTCGGACCCGTGGCGTCATCGGGCTTGCAGGCATCCTCGCCGTGCTCGGCGCGTGCGCACCGGGCTTCGACGAGGAGGGCGCCGCGCAGAACCTCGTCGTCGGGCTGCTCGGACAGAGGGCGATGACCTCCTACACCCAGGACATCGACGCGTTCGCTCGTGCGGCCGACGCAGCCGCGGACCCAGGAATCGTCCTCATCGGCATCGATCGGACCGGCACCTCCGACGTCCTGGGCCACCTGACGTTCGCCGTCGTGCCGCACGCACCCACCGGCACCACCCAGGATGACGGCTGGTTCATCCGGACGCCGGAGGGTGAGTGGGACCCCGGACCGTACTGCTTCCGGGTCGCGTTCGGCGCGTACGGCCCGACGGGCGAGTTCGGCACCATGGACGGGATCGACCGGCTGGACTGCCCCGACGACACCACGAGGCTGACCCCGCCGCCGTCGACCGAGCCGGCCGTCGCTGAGGGCTCGCGCGAAGCAGCGCACCAGATCCTCGCTGCCCTCCCGGCGGCCGGCACGCTCGTGGAAGACGACATCGCGGCCCAGATCGACGCCCTCCTGCCGGTCGAGGTCGAGGGGCGACCCGCGGCACAGGCCTTCGTGCTCGTGGAGGGATCGGACGTCGGCGTGGCGATGGGAGGAGCGGACGACTGCGTCCTCGTCGCGCGGTTCGGTGACGTCGTCACCGACGTCTACCCGCCGGGGATCTACCTCGAGGTCGGCGAGCTGGGCTGTCGGCCCGGCACCGCCCTGACACGAGACCTGCGACCGCCGCACTGAGCGCGGCGGTCGCGGGCGCTCAGGCCGGGGAGGAACTCTTCCGGCAGCTCCTCGACCGGCACGAGTGTCATGTCCTGGACCTTCCAGTCGAGCGCGACGACCGCCTCGCGCGCGTCCCGCAGCGTCCCGAGCGACGGGGCGCCGGCACTGGGGACGACGAACGACTCGATGTGGAACACGTGCCCGAGGTCCCGGACCCGGGAGCCTGCCTCGGCAACCCACGGGAGGCTGCGGAGGAGCTCGTCGACCTCGTCCACGAGCGGGTGGGTGTCCTTGCCGTCGACCGAGGTGGCCTGGGCGTCCATGAGGGCTGACGTCGCGACGCGGAGGTTGCGGACGCCGTCGGAGAGGATGCTCCCGGAGATGAACAGGGCTGCCGCGGAGTCGGCCCACCAGAGACCGGCGCCGATGCCGAGGATGCCGACGATGCTCCCGGCGGCCGTCATCCAGTCGGCCTTGTTCATGTCCGCGTCGGCGTAGAGGACCCGGTCGTGGAGCGTGCTCGCGAGAGGCATCTTTGCGCGCCCGAGGAAGACCGGCGGGACACCGGTGAGGACCATGGCGACGATCATCGGCCAGCCCGACCACACCGGACGGCCGGCGATCTCCATGAGGCCGACGGGCGGGTGCTCGGCGGCGATCAGCCCGGTACCGGAGTCGAAGACCATGAAGGCCCCCATCGCGACCAGCGCAGTCCTGGCGACGAGATGTCCCACGCCGATCGACCGGTGGAGGCCGTACGGGTGCTTCTCGCTCGGACGCCGGTGCGCGAAGTGCACAGCGACGAGGAAGGCGATCGGCGGGATGAAGGAGAGCAGGTCCTCCACCCATGCCGCCTTCATCGCCTGCGAGCTGCCCATGACGACGTAGACGAGCGTCACGGCGAGGACGAGGAAGCCGATCGTCACCCACGCGAGGCGGACAGCCTTGCGCAGGGCGTCCGCCTGCTCGTCGGGAAGCTCCGTGTGGCCGAAGGTCGTGGTCATCGCTCGGCTTCCTGATCGAGAAGGAAGGCCTCGAGCTCGACGAGGAACGCGTTCTCGCCCAGCGGTGCGGCCATGACGCGCTTCTCCTCGGTGCCGTCCTCCGCGGTGGTGGTCGTGTACGGGTAGGTGAGCGCGGCGTGCGACGCCCACGGAGACTTCGCCGTGAGACCTCCGACGACGAGGTCGAGCTCGCTCCGCTCCAGCTGGTCCATGAGGTCTCCCTCGCCACCGGGGGTCCACTCGATGTCGGCGTCGATCGATGCCGCGAAGTCCTCGACCAGGTCGACCTCGAGCCCTTCGGGGTCCGCCATCTCGCCGGCGAGGACCGTCCACGGCGGGTTCGGCGAGACGCCCACCCGCAGGACTCCGTCGGTGACACGGTCGAGCGTGCCATCAGGATCGGCCGGGAACGACGACGCGCACCCGGACGTGCACAGGACCGCGAAGGCCACGAGCAGCTTCCCCATCATGTCGCCAGTGAAGCCCATCTCGAGGGTTTCGGCACGTCAAGGACCTGCCGGGGCTGCCGTGCAACGGCGGGCTCGCTCGGCTCGGTGCCCGGGCCCCAACGGTCTGCTCCTGGAACCCACGTCCCGATCAGGCGTCGAGGTCGCTCTCGCCGAGGTCGTCGGGTGAGGATGTCGGTTCCGCGAGCTTGGGAGCGGGCGGGACCCAGGCTCGCAGCGGCTGGAGGACGGCCGCGTAGAACGCCTCGGTTGCCCCGATGACGGAGGGGATGAAGGCACCCTTGAGCCCAGATCTCTTTGTGCCGAGAGGGGTGAAGGCCGTCAGCTCGAAAGATACGACATCGGCAGTGCGTTCCGACACGAGCGTGGAGGGGGACTCCCGGACGTCCCCGAGCCGCTCGCACGTGTCCTCCGCCTGGCCTGCGTAGTGGACGTCGACGAGGATCTCGTCGGGCGCATCCTTGAGCTGACGGAGGAGCCAGGAGATTCGACGCTGGGCGCCGCCCTCCTGGGGAGCGGGGATGCTCGCGCTGACGCGGACCTTGCTCGTCCGAAGATCGGCGACGACAGTCAGCGCCCCTGCCGCGCCGGGCACCTTGAGGGTTGCTGCCATCGTCCCGAGCGCTGCGAGCTGCTCGACGGCCGCTTGCGCGCGTTCCGTGGCATCGGTGGCGAGCTTGCGCGGCATGACGTGCGTGACGGGAACGCCGAGCTCGGCGGTGAGGCGCAGGCACAGCTGTCGGACGAGTCGGATCCACGAGTTGGCGACCGTCGGGACCTTACGGTCGCCCGCTCGCAACGTCCCGGCGGCGACCGCCTCGCGGACGGCGACCCAGCTGGATCCCATGTCGTCGAAGCCCGTCGCTCCGGACCTCGGGTGCTCCAGGTAGCGGATGAGCTCGTGGAGAACCCATGCCTGCATCGCGTCTCCGACTCCGCGGTGCGTGAGGACCATGCGGGCCTCGTGCAGCACCTCCGCCCAGGAGAGGTGGAAGAGCGCGACCGACTTCAGCTTGTTCGCAGAGACGGCGACGGGGTGCTCGCCCATGCCTGGAGCGATCTCGTTCGAGAGGGTGACCACGGCGTCGTAGCCCTCGGCGCGCGCGACGTCGAGGTATTGCTCGACCTGTTCCTTGCGCAGCTGACCGGTGCCCGTCTTGACCTCGAGGATTCCGGTCCAGGTCTTGGTGCCCCGGGCGATCCGGATGACGCCGTCGGGGATCACGCGGTGCTCGCCGTGCGTGAAGGGGACCTCGAGGTAGGTCTCGACGGTGCCGGCGGGTGCGCCGAAGTGTGCGCTGACGGCGCGCGCGAAGGGACGGACACCCATCATCGTCGACAGGAGAGCGGACGTCGCTCGCTTCTCCTGCTCGTCGGACCCGCCGACGCCGTAGATCGAGAACAGCCGCGCTGGGACCCACGTCTCGGCACCTGCGAGCCTGGGGACGGGGGCGGCAACGACAGTTCTCTGCTTCTTGGTCCGGACGCCGTCTCGTCGGCCGGTCGTCGCAGCAGTGCGGCTGGCCGGGGTGTCCCTCGGCTCCTGAGCGTTGTCTGGCGACGGTGCACCGAGTGCTTCCGGTGTGCCCGACTCAGGGATGGGGAGCTCGAGGACCTCGACGAGCTCGTCCGGCGTGCCGGGGCCCGGAGCCGCTCCTACCTCCCGCACCGGCTCGGTGAGAAGAGAGTCCGAGGTCGGCAGCATTGGGACCACCGCTCCTGGCGGCGCGACAGCAGCCTCGGCTGTGGTCTCCGTGGGATCGTCGTGAACGCTCACGCCGAAGTCGGTGGCGAGGCCGGCCAGGCCGCTGTCCCATCCTTGGCCGACGGCGCGGACCTTCCAGCTCCCGGCGCGACGGTAGATCTCCCCGAAGACGAACGCTGTCTCGGTGGTGGCCTCACCGATGTCGTAGGTGAGGAGCGGGGTGCCCGTCTCGTCGAGCACCACCAGTCGAAGACCGTCGAGCTCACCGAAGGTTCCCTCCGCGAGGCTCGCGGTGATGGCGACGGCGTCGACGTCCTCGCCGAGGTCTTCGAGATCGAGAGACAGACACTCCTCGGCACCGGTCTCGCTCGCCGTCCGCCCGAGGTGCTGGACCGCGCCGTCAGTAGAGACTGGCTGGTTGTAGAAGACGAAGTCGTCGTCGCCCCGGACCTTGCCGCCACTGAGCAGCAGGGCCGAGGCGTCGACGTCGATGCTGTCGTCTGACCATCCGACCACCACCCGGACGCGATCGACGGTGGAGGTGAGGGAGGTGTTCTCACCGCGGGTCAGTGCCTGCGTGGTCATGAGCCTCAAAGTGCCCGACCCGATCCTGACCAGGGGGCACTCGTCGCCAGGTGCCGGAAGTTCACCCGCGACGATCGTGGACGATCACATGTCGCGGTACCGCTTCGCCTCGGCGAGCGCGGCGGAGAGCTGGTCGCGGTCGACCGGGAACCCGGGGCCGGCGCTGAACTCGCCGTCAGGGCCGACGCCGGCGCCGTCGCCCATGTACGGCACGCAGTAGGCGGGCAGGTCGCGCTGGAAGCGCCACCCTTCCGCGAGGGGGCCGGCGTCGAGGGTGTCGTAGCCGATGGAGTCGAGGAGATCGGTGACGATCCGCTTCGCGTCGGGCTCGTCGCCGGCGATCGCCAGGGTCGAGCGGTCGGGCGCGCCTGCGGGGCGCGCGAGGCGTCCCAGGTGCTGGTAGACGATGTTGTTGAACGCTTTGACGACGTGCGAGGTCGGCAGGTGGGCCTGGAGGAGCTCGCTGGTCGTCGTCGACTCGGCATCGAGCTCGGCGATGCGGCCGTCACGGTCGGGGTAGTAGTTGTTCGTGTCGATGACGACCTTGCCTGCGAGGGGCTCGACCGGGACGGCGCGGTAGTCCTTGAGCGGGACGGTCACGACGACGATGTCTGCCCGTGCTCCGGCCTCCGCCGGGGTGGCGGCGCTCGCGTGCTCTCCGAGGGCGGCGACGAGCACGTCGAGGGTGCGTGGGCCTCGGCTGTTGCTGAGGATCACGTCGTGGCCGCCGGCGATCGCCAGCCGGGCCAGGGTGCTGCCGATGAAGCCTGCACCGATGAGTCCGATCGTTGCCATGTCTCTCCTTCGTCGTGTGAGAGGGACCGCTCCGCGACCCCTCAATAACTGTAGTACGCGAACGACCGTACTACGACGATCATCGTATGATGAGGTCTCGACACCAGTGAGGAGCAGGAGTGCGCACGATCAGCCACCCCGACCGCAGTGCCTTGCGTCTCGACGCCGTGCTGGCAGCACTCTCGGACCCTGTGCGCCGGTCCATCGTGAGTCGGTTGGCGGAGCGCGCCGACGGCCACTCCTGCCAGACCTTCGAGCTTCCCGTCGCCAAGTCCACCGCGACGCACCACTTCCGGGTACTCCGGGAGTCGGGCGTCATCCGCCAGGAGTATCACGGCACGTCGATCATGAACTCCCTGCGCGCAGGCGACCTCGACGACCGCTTCCCCGGACTCCTGTCGGCCGTCCTCGCGGCCCAGCGCGCCGAGAGCGCGGCCGACCGCCGATGCGACGGCGCTGCAGAGCGCGCCACCCCACCGAGCGCGGATCCCGCCTAGACCAGCGAGCGCACCACGCGTGCGGGCGACCCGACGACCACCGTGCACGACGGGCCGGGTCGAGGTCGTGGTCGTGCGTGGCGAGCGCGACATTGTGACCGATGAGCTCCGCGAGCAGCTCCCGCACCCGCGCCGGCTCGTGGTACCTGCCGTTGAGCGCCGCCAGGAGATCGCCTGCTAGCGGCCGGGTGCGTCCTCGGGGCCCGGAGCGCCGATGACACGGCTGTCGTCGAGGGATACGGGCTCGACCTTCTCGGCGAGCGCGACGAGCTCGTCGAAAGACCCGGTGCCGACGAGGGAGTAGCTCACGCCGTTCTGCGTCCACTTCAGCCACCCGAAGGTCGCGAACGCCAGATCAGCACCGTTCGTGCTGAACACCGCTGGCACACCGTTCACCTCCGCGAAGGCGGTGCTGGGCGCGTGCATCGAGGCCGCGACCTCGGGCGGCGCTCTGAAGACCGTCGTGGCAGAGAGCACCGTGACCGGAGGGTCCGCGGCGGGCTGGCCGTCTTCCTCCCCGTAGTACGCCGACCACATCTTCACGGAGGTCGTGGGGGCAACGGTCGAGACCGGCGCGACCGTCAGGCCTGCGGGGACGGACGACGCGTCCAGCGTGAACCCGCTGAAAGACAGCCCGTCGAGCACCGCGAGCGCTTCGGCAGCGGGGAAGCCGCTGCTCATCGCCATCCAGCGGGTGCCGTCGGCCGTGAGCCACGACAGCTGGATGCTCTGGTCGCCGGAGTCCCGCATGAGTGCGTCGTGACCGCCGACGACTACGTGGTCGAGAGGTGCGTCGGCGTAGCTGTCGTCCACGCCTTCGGTGCTCGCGAAGGGATCTTGCACGTCCGGCCACACGGAGATTCCGCGCACGGGATCGGCATCGTAGAGCACCGCGGCGGGTACGGCGTCAGGACAGTTGCCCTCGTCGAGGTGCACCTCGACGTGCGTGAGCGCGATCGGTGGGTCGGAGATGAGGGCGGCGGACCGCACGATGACGGAGTCGTCCGACCAGGTGTCCCGCTCGATCTGACTCCCGAAGCCCACGTTGCACGCCGCATCGTCTGCGCTCGCGGACGCCGGCAGTGCCCCGAACGGCAGCGGAGCCTGGGTTTCTGCGAGCGGCGCACCGCTCTGCGACCCGAGCGGCAGGATGGTTCCGGCTGCGAGCGTCGCGACGAGAGCGAGCCCGATCGCCCCCGCGCGCATGGTCCGGTGACGGCGCAGGATCGCGCGCGAGCGTCGCTCGACGCTCGCGAGGTCGGGCGTGCGCGTCCCCACCTCGACATCGGCGAGCCGGTCCAGAAGGTGGTCGTTCATCGTGGGTCTCCGTTCAGGACCGGCCCGAGGGCAACGGCAAGCTGTCTACGAGCATTCGAGAGCGTCGAGGCGACCGTGCCTCGCGCGATGTTCATGGCGGCGGCGATCTCCGCCTCGGGAAGGTCAGCGACGTACCTCAGTGCGACGGCGGTCCGCGCCCGGGGCGCGAGCTCTGCGACCGCACGCCACAAGGCATCGTCGGGGACCGCAGGCTCAGGAACGTCAGCCAGTCGCAGCCGCGCGACGTAGCGTCGCTCGAGTCGCGTTCGCCGCCACGTTCGCCGCAGCTCGTTGAGCGCGACGGAGTACACCCAGCCGCCGGGTGAGGTCATCCGGCTCACGGTGCGCCAGGACGCGAGGGCACGAGCAAAGGCCTCCGAGGCGGCCTCTTCGCCGAGGAGCGGGTCGCCGGCGGCGAGGGCGAGGGCGCGGCTGACGCGAGGGAACTCGGCCTGGTACCACTCTGCGAACAGGAGCGGTGGGGGAGGGTCCGGGGAGGTCGTCATGCCCCTACAAGTCCTTGGACCGTGAAAGTGTTCAGTCCTGCGCGCAGATGCATCTGCCGTGCGATCAGCACCTGGAGCCCTCCCTCGCTCGAAGGGGAGCAGCGGCCCCGTGCCGATCCTCCCAGCGGAACGCGCCCACGATTGATCACGCGACCAGCGCAGTCGTAGCGCCATCGGCTGGGACGCGTTCGACGACACGCCTGTCCTGCCCATCGGCGAGGACCCCGCCCTCGGACCGTACGCTGAAGCGATGAGACTCGGTGTGCACTTCTGGAACTTCTCCTTGCCCGGTGGGCCGGAGGCCGTCGCTCCGACGCTGGCGGCGACGGCGCGTGCGGCGGAGAACGGCGGTGCGGACACGTTCACGCTCATGGACCACTGGTTCCAGATGGAGAGCGCGACGGCCAGCGCGACAGAGCCGATGCTCGAGGGCTACACGTCGCTCGGCTTCCTCGCGGGGCAGACGGAGCGCATCGCGCTCGGCCTCATGGTCACGGGAGTCACGTACCGTCATCCCGGCTTGCTCGCGAAGATCGTCACCACTCTCGACGTCCTCTCGGGCGGCCGCGCGCTCCTCGGGATCGGCGCGGCCTGGTACGAGCGCGAGCACCGGGCGCTCGGCGTCCCCTTCCCGCCGGTCGCGGAGCGCTTCGAGCGGCTGGAGGAGACCCTGCAGGTCTGCCGGCAGATGTGGAGCGACGACGACGGCCCGTTCGACGGCGCCCACTACCAGCTCGCCGAGACGATCTGCTCGCCGCGCCCCATCCAGACCCCCGGGCCGCGCATCCTCGTCGGCGGTGGTGGTGAGCGCAAGACGCTCCGGCTCGTCGCGCAGTACGCGGACGCGTGCAACCTCTTCGACATCGGGGTCGACGGTGTCCGGCACAAGCTCGACGTGCTCGCCGAGCACTGCGAGGCAGTCGACCGGGACCCTGCGACGATCGAGAAGACCATCATGGTCGGAGGGGACCCCCTCGCTGACGTCGACGGCTTCCTCACGACGATGGCCACGTACGCCGAGCTCGGGATCGAGCAGGTGTGGGTCAGCCCGCCGAGCGAGGACCCGGCATGGTGGACGGCCCAGCTCACGAAGCAGGCCGTGCCGCGGCTCCACGACCTCTAGCAGCCCCGTGACCCTGAGCGCCTCAGCGGGACCCGGCGCTCCGCTCCGCTGCCACCTCGAAGATCGTCTCGAGGCCGTCCTCGTCGTCCCACTGCTCGCCGACCTCGACGAACCCGTACTGCGCGACGAGCGCCCGGGACGGCGCGTTGTCGGGCTTGATCGTCGCGCGAACGGTGCGCACGGCGGGCTCGTGGGCTGCCCGGCCGAGCAGCGCCTCGAGGGCGGCGCGCGCGTAGCCGTGACGGCGGTGCGCCGGGTCGACGGCGTATCCCACCTCGACCATGCCGTGCGGGTCGGGCGGCCCGTGGAAGCCGGCACGGCCGACGGCGGTGCCGGTCTCCATGTCGACGACCACCCGCGTGATCCAGCCAGCCGACGCCGGGTCCGCGCGCACCTGCGAGCTGCGCATCGCCCACACCCCGACCCAGTCGGGTCCGACGAAGTACGGTGTCAGCGGCACGGGGGAGAGACGGTTCGCGACGGTGAGGTCGCCGGCCGCGAGAGCGTGGATCGCATCGATGGGCAGCTCGACGAGCTCGACGGAGCGAGGGGCGCGGGGTGAGGAGGTCGGCACCGCCGAAGCCTAGCGGGACGATGACGGAGCGGGACGACGCCCGAGCAGCGCGACGCCCCAGCGTGACGGTTCAGCTCAGCGTGCGGAATCGTTCGGTGATCCGTGCGAGGGCCTTGTCGCGGCTCGCTGGGCCGCGCGCCTCGGAGCGGTGCACGGCGATCCAGCGCACGCGCCGGATCCCGATGAGGCGGAACGTCCCTTGCACGAGGATGCGGTGGGCGGGCCGGCCGAACCAGGTGCGGTAGAGCGGTCTTGAGGTGGTCATGGTGGTGAGGACGGTGACGCCGTCGAGCCGGTCGAGGCGCCGGACGAGCGCGCCGCCGGGGCGGGGCTCGTCGAACGCGAAGCCGCGCGTGAGGACGCGGTCGAGGAAGCCCTTGGTCCCGGCGGGCATCGCCATCCACCACGTGGGGAACACGAGGGCGAGGTGGTCGGCGGCGGCGAGCCGTGACTGGAGCCCGGCGACGTCGTCGCGCGGGGGAGCGCCGGTGCGCCAGGCGACGAGGTCGTCGGCGGTGAGCACGGGGTCGAACCCTTCGGCGGCGAGGTCGACGACGTCGTGGGTGTGGCCTGCCGCGTCGAGGCCGGCGACGGCGGCCGCGAGCATGGCAGCCGAGAGGCTGCGCCGGTGGGGGACGTTGTCCGACGCGGTCGCGCCGTAGGGGTGGTCGAAGACGACGAGGACGTGCACGGTGGCTCCTGGAGATGATCGATGCGCAACGGTTGCGAATGCAACGGTTGCACACGGGACGGTCGAGGGTCAACACTGGACCTATGACCGACGACCGTGCCGACGATCCCGCCGACGACCGCACCGCCCCCACCCCCGAGCCGGAGTGCTCGGGCGGCGACCAGCTCGTCGACCTCTGGCTCGGCGCACGCCGCGCCGTCGCCGCGCTCGAGCGCGCCATGGAGTCCCGGCTCCAGGCCGAGGTCGGCATCTCCTCGCCCCGCTACGCGCTGCTCTGCGCGACCGGGGCGCCCGGCGCCACGAACCAGCAGGGGATCTCCGCCGCGCTCGGGCTCAACAAGAGCAGCATCAGCCGCCAGGTGGAGGCGGCGGTCCAGGACGGTCATCTCGCCGCCCACGCCTCCCCCGGCTCGCGCCGTGACAAGGAGGTGGTGCTCACCCCTGCCGGGCGCGCCCTCCTCGACCGCGCCGACGCCGTCCTCGCCACGCTCGCCCGCGACATCGACCCCCGGGAGGCCGACATCGCCCTCAGGGTGCTCGACGGCCTCGGCTCCGCAGCCGTACGGTGACGCCATGACGGAACGCCGCCCGCTCCTCCTGCTCGACACCGCCTCGCTGTACTTCCGTGCGTTCTACGGCGTCCCCGACTCCGTCAAGGCACCCGACGCCACCCCGGTGAACGCCGTGCGCGGGCTCCTCGACATGATCGCCCGGCTCGTCACCGACCACCGGCCGTCGCGCCTCGTCGCGTGCTGGGACGACGACTGGCGTCCCGCGTTCCGCGTCGAGGCCATCCCCACGTACAAGGCGCACCGTGTCGCCGAGGTCCTCCCGGACGGCGAGGAGGCCGAAGAGGTTCCCGACCTGCTCGCGCCGCAGATCCCCGTCATCGTCGATGTCCTCGCAGCGCTCGGCATCGCCCGCGTCGGCGCACCGGGTTACGAGGCCGACGACGTCATCGGCACCCTCGTCGCCCAGGAGCGGGAACGGCCGGCAAGGGACCGCTCGCCCATCGACGTCATCACCGGCGACCGCGACATGTTCCAGCTCGTCGACGACGACGCCCAGGTGCGGGTCCTCTACACGCAGCGTGGCATCAAGAACCTCGAGGTCGTCGACGAGGCGCGCCTCGCGGAGAAGTACGCGGTCGCGTCGGGCCAGGCGTACGCAGACATGTCGGTGCTGCGCGGCGACGCGAGCGACGGGCTCCCCGGCGTCCCCGGGATCGGCGAGAAGACCGCCGCGACGCTCGTTGCCCGCTACGGCGACCTCGCCGGCATCCTCGCCGCATGCGACTCCGGCGACCCGGGGATGACCGCGGGCCAGCGCAAGCGGCTCGTCGAGGCCGCGGACTACCTCGAGGTCGCACCCGCCGTCGTGCGGGTCGCACCGGACGCCCCCGTCGGCGACGTGCACGACGCCCTGCCCACCGCCCCGGCCGACCCCGAGGCGCTCGACGAGCTCGCCACGCGGTGGGGCCTGACCTCGAGCGTGCAGCGGGTGCTCGCAGCACTCGACCTCGACTGACACCGGCGCTCGCAGCGCGCACCTGAGTCGCTCACAGGTCCGGTGCGCCCGCCCGGCCTAGTGTTGCGTCATGGAGTACGCGCTGCTGGGGGTCGTCGGCATCGTCACCGTCGTGGCCGTGGCCGCGTTCGCCACCCGGCTCGGCATCGCGGCCCCGCTCGTGCTCGTCGTCGTGGGGATCGTCGCCAGCTACGTCCCCGGGGTGCCGGACTTCGAGTTCCCGCCGGAGCTCATCCTCGCGGTGGTCCTGCCGCCCATCCTCTACTCGGCCGCCGTCAACGTCCCGCTCGTCGACTTCCAACGCAACCTCAAGGCCATCACCGGCCTGTCCGTGCTCCTCGTCATCGTCTCCGCGCTCGTCAGCGGAGCCGTCCTCCACCTCCTCCTGCCCGACCTCAGCATCCCGGCGGCCATCGCGCTCGGAGCGGTCATCAGTCCGCCGGACGCCGTCGCCGCGACCTCGATCGGCAAACGCCTCGGCCTGCCACCGCGACTCGTCACGGTGCTCGAGGGAGAGGGCCTCGTCAACGACGCCACCGCGCTCGTGCTCCTGCGCTCCGCCGTCGCCGCGACCGCGGGCGCGGTGACGTTCGCCGAGATCGCCGGGGACTTCGTCTACGCGGTCGTGGCCGCGATCGTCGTCGGCCTCGTCGTCGGGCACGTGACCGTGCGGGTGCGGTCCCGGCTCGACGACCCGGTGCTCAACACCGCGATCTCCTTCGCCGTGCCGTTCGTCGCGTACTTCCCGGCCGAGGAGATCGAGGCGTCGGGCGTCCTCGCGGTCGTCGTCGCCGGCCTCGTCACCGGGCACCGCAGCGCGAGCCACTTCAGCGCGCAGGACCGGCTCACCGAGCGGATCAACTGGCGCACCATCCAGTTCATCCTCGAGAACGGCGTCTTCCTCCTCATGGGCATCGAGCTCAAGGCGCTCGTCGACCAGGTGCAGGACGACGACCTCGGGGTGGGGCGGGCCGTCCTGCTCGGCCTCCTCGTCACCGGTGTGCTCGTCCTCGTCCGGGTCGCGTTCGTCGTGCCGCTCATCGCGGTCCTGCGCCGTGACCAGCGACGCGCGGTCGGGCGTGTGAGCCGTCTCGACGGCGCGCTCGAACGCCTCGACCGCATCGAGGGCGAGGCTGCCGACCCAGCCGTGGACCTCGACGGAGAGCAGGCAGCGCGGCGTCTCAAGGCCCGGCGATTCCTCACGCGCCGACGCGCAGACGTCCGGTTCCTCACCGCGGAGGGCCTCGGCTGGCGTGGTGGCGCTGTCCTCGCGTGGTCGGGGATGCGCGGAGTCGTGACGCTCGCCGCCGCCCAGTCGCTCCCGAGCGACATCCCGTACCGACCGCAGCTCGTCCTCATCGCGTTCACGGTCGCGATCGTCACGCTCCTCGTCCAGGGCGGCACGCTGCCGATCCTCATCCGTGCGCTGAAGATCACCGGCACGGACGCCGCCGCAGACCGTGCCGAGCTCGCCGGGCTCTACGAGACGATCGCCGCGACCGGCATGGCCACCCTCGACAACCCGACGCTCCAGCGATCCGACGGCGTTCCGTTCTCACCGGAGGTCATCGAGCGGGTCCGCGAGGAGAGCCTCATGCTCAGCGAGGCCGTCGCCGAGCGCTCGGACAGGGAGGGCGCCCGCCCGCACGCCCAGCACCGTGCCCTGCGGCTCCTCGTCCTGCAGGCCGAGCGGGCCGCCCTGCTCGATGCCCGTGCGAGCGGCGAGTACAGCTCCCGGGTCCTCGAGCGCGCGCAGTACATGCTCGACCTCGAAGAGTCCCGGCTCACGCAGCTGGGCGACGACCCGGCGTAGCGCAGGTGCGGCGTCGTGTCGGTGGTGAGGTGGGTCTAGCTGACGGCGTAGCAGACCTCGACGCGCCGTTCGGTGAGGTCCTCGAACTGGTCGAACGTGGTGTCGTAGCGACCACACCCGGGGGAACGGCGCCTCGGGGCGTTGCGGCGCACGCCAGATGATCGCTCACCGCACGCCCGGAGCCGGCGCAGGCACCACCGATGGGTCATCCGCACGCCGGAGCCGGAGCAGGGGTGGGGTCCGAGCCGGGCTCAGGGCGCGGGCCGTAGCGCTCGGCAAGGGCGGCCTCGGACCACCATCCGTCGTCCGGGCCGAGGTCTCGCTGCGAGAAGTGTTCGTCCTGCGGGTCAGGTCCGCGCAGCACCTCGACCTCGATGAGCGTGGAGCGCCCCATCCAGAGGATGGCGTAGACCTGGTCCATGACGCAGAACGCGTCGGCTTCGCTCTGCACCTCGTCGTCGACGGTGACGAAGGCGTCGTAGTAGTCGCCGTTCTCGAACGTGTACGGCACGTACTCCACGGACGCCTGCGAGACGTGGTCGATCTCCTGGATGAGGGCGAGCAGGTCGGCGTCGTTCACCGGTCCTTCGGGTGCGTCGTCCTGGAGGTCGTCCGGGTTGCACGACGCGAGCGTCCAGGCCGCCGCGGCGGCGGTCAGCCCGGCGAGCACCCGGTGGAGCGTGCGGTGCGGCGCGCGCCTCACGAGACGGCCTGGATCTCGTAACGACGCACGTCGGCGGTGACGCCTTCACCGGCGAAGAAGTCCTGGTTCTGCTCGCGCCATGCGACGACGCTGGGGTCGCTCGAGGTGTCGATCTGGCCACCGGTCGCGGCGTAGTGCACGGTGTTGTGCGCCTCGCCAGGATTGAGCGCGTCGCCGGCTTCCGTCACCGTGTGGACGTCCTGCGTCACGTCGCGTCCCACGGTCACCCAGTTGGCGGAGTCGGGGTTCTCCCGGCCTTCGAGCATGGGGACCGGGTCCTGGTCGTGCTCGATCGCGAGCACCGAGACGTCGTCGGGGATGTCGAACCGGGCGATCGGCGAGCCGCCGGTGACGATGCTCGTCACGTTGAACTCCTCGCGGAACGCGGGGTCGGACGCCATGGCCGCGCAGGCGATGCCGCCCTGGCTGTGGCCCGTGAGCATCACCGGCTCGCCAGGTGCGATCCCCGCGTCGCGCATCGCCTGCGCGATCTGCTCGCGCATGACCGTGTCCTGCGCGCTCATGAGGTTGACGTTCGTCGTGAGGTCCACCGGGTTGTCCGTACGGGTCGCGGCCCAGTCCTGTGTCCCGGGGACCTGCACGACGTGCGAGACGCTCCCGTCAGGGTGTGTCACCGTCGAGATCTGAACCTGTCCGTCGTGTCCTGCGACGTCCTTCTGCTGCTCGAAGATCGACATGACCGAGCTCGGTGCGTGCATCCCCGCGTCAGCCCCTTCGACAGGCACCACCGTGAAGCTGCCTTCGTCACGGAACGCACCGAAGAGCTGACCGCCTGCGACGAGGCCACCGACGGCGTGCTCGTAGTCCGCGGTCGGCCACTGCCCACCGGAGAGCACGAACGGCAGGACGGGTCCGAGGAGACCAGTGGCCATCCCCTGGACGAACCACGGCGTGCTCGCCGTTGCGTGCTCCATGAGCCACGGGTTCTCGAAGAGACTCTGCATCGCCGTGTCACCGATCGCGTCGCCGATCGCCTCGCGGTTGGCATAGCCGAGCGTGCCGAGCGCCAGTGCCAGCCTGGGGTTCATGAGGGCCAGCAACCCCGCACCGGCGCCTGCACTCAGGAGGAGGCCGGGCAGTGCGAGGCCGACCGCGAAGCCACCGGCGGCGTGCAGTCCCTGGTACACGGCCTGCTGGGTCGTCTCGATGACCTCGTACGACAGGACGGTGCCCTGGAGGACGAGTGCCGAGCCCTCGAGGACGACGCTCACCGGAAGGAGCCCGTTCGGCCCTGTAGCCGCCGAGGCCAGGGCGAGCTCGACGGTCGCGACCTCTGCTGGGCACAGGACGAGCGCGTCGAGGATGTCGGGGTCCACGAGGAGCTTCGCGACGTCGTCCGACCACGTCCGGACGTCGTCACCTGCCCTGTCGAGGACCCCCGCCTGCGCGAGCAGATCCGCGTACGTCGCCCCGACGCCTCCGGCGCCTCCGCTGACGTCGATCGTCATGCTGCGTCTCCTGTCGCGCGGAGGACCGTGTCGAGGCGTCCCGAGAGGTCGATGAGCAGTATCCGGCCGATGTCCTCGGGCGTGCGCGGGGTGTGGGCCACCATGCCGTCACGCCCGCGTGCGAGCTCGACCCAGCCCGCGGCGCAGCGCACCAGCGACAGGACGCTCGTCCCCTCGCGCCCGGCGCTGCGCGAGCTGATGACCAGGCTCCCGTCCATCGTCGCGACGGCTGCCTCGACGACGGCCGGAGGACCGGGGATCAACAGGTCGCGGCAGATCGCCTGGACGAGCGCGCGGTCTGCCGTCCGCAGCCCGCGGGCGAGAGCGATGGTCAGCTCCTCGGGCACCACGGCTGCGGGTGCGTCGACCGTCACCGGCGCGGGCGGGACGAGCCGCAGGACCTCGTCGAGGAGGCGGGACAGCGGGAATGCGCTCACCTCGACGCCCGCACGCAGGTTCGTCGAAGACTCGCCGTCGACGGGCGTCACGTCGAGGCCACGGACGAGCGACGACGCGACCCGGCCGTCGGTCCACACGGTGGCCAGGACGCCGCGATCGCCTGAGACGGCTGCTACCTCGACCTCGAGCACTGCCGACCCGCGCATGCGAACCGCCTCGCTCAGAGCCGTGTCGACGGGGACGTCGGCGAGGCTCTTGACCTCGTCCGGGTCCGCGAGCTCGTCTGGCTCCGCCCAGGCGACGGTGTCGAGGTCACCCGACGTAGCGAGCACGGCGCGCCACTGCGGCTCGGTGAGCGCTCGACGCAGGACCCCGTCCTGCTCCTCGAACGCGATCGTGTCTGTCACGTGACCTTCTCCTTGACGTCGCTGAGGAAGTCCTTGCCGAGGTCGATCCACTCCGGGTCCCCGATCGGCGGGAGGGAGCGCATGCTGTCCACGAGCTCCTGCGCAGCATCCCGGGCGGCGTTTTCCGCGTCGGTGAGCTCGTCACGCGCCCAGCCCCACAGTCGTCCCAGCGTCGACCGCGCGCCGTCGACCGCGTCGGTGACGGCGTTCATCGCCCGACGGATGAGCTCCTGGCGGGCTTCGAGTGCTTGGGCCAGGGCCTCGAGCGCTTCGGCCGCGTCGATCATCTCGTCGCGCGCGTCACCGATCGAGAGGGAGTGCTCGGCGAGCCGCTCGCGGTAGCGGTCCGCGGCGGTACTGACCCACTGGACCCCCGAGCCGGCGGCGACAGAGTCCCGCGTGGTCTGGACGTCGAGCGCCCATGTGCGGATGACGCGCGCCTTGTCCCGGATCGTGTCCGGGTCCCCCCCGATAGCCATGCCGTGGACCGTACCCGGGGACGTCATCGGCCGTCGATGGGGTGAGGTCCCCGGTCGCCTGCGACGCCTGCGGTGAACGGTTGACACCTTCTGCCGGGTCTGTCAGGGTCGTGACTCACGCGGGGAAGCGCTTCCCCGTCCGCGTGTCGCCCGCACGGTTCTCTTCCCGGTTCGCTCAGTGACGAGCAGCCCGGCGGCTTGAATCGATTCACGCAAGCGTCCACGCAGTGCTTGCCCCGTCCCCGGCGCACCGACGCTCCGGGCACGGAAGTGGTATCTGCAGGTCCCCGAGCTGGAGGAATCCATGGATCGCACCATGAGCAACGAGCCGCTGCACCCCGACCGGCACCACCTTGACCCCACCCGCGTCCATCACTCTCGCGCTCGCGGTCGCCGCGCGGTCGCGACGTTCGCCGCCCTGTCCACCGCCGTCGTCTCCTTCGCCGTCGTCGCGCCCGCAGCCAGCGCGAGCGCGCTCGACACCGCGCCGATCACCACCGCACCCATCGCCACCGCCGGCGAGCCGGTCGCACGCACCTTCGACTTCGGGACGGCGACGAGCCCGGTGGCCGAGGGTGCCAGCGCGGTGCACGACACCCTCGCCTACACGGCCGAGCTCGGCTAC
This sequence comes from Sanguibacter sp. 25GB23B1, assembly GCF_040012415.1. Classification (NCBI taxonomy): domain Bacteria; kingdom Bacillati; phylum Actinomycetota; class Actinomycetes; order Micrococcales; family Sanguibacteraceae; genus Sanguibacter; species Sanguibacter sp. 25GB23B1. The sequence goes on along the minus strand of NZ_JBDYKL010000031.1, from coordinate 15,308 downwards.
GGGGTCGTCCCGAACGAGGGCGTCACGCTCATCTCGCGCCACCGGGTCCCCGCCGCCGACGGCGCCGTCCCGGTGGACGCGCTGAAGAACGACTTCGTGGCCGGCACCGGCTGGGAGTTCCGCGCCGACGTCCCCGACGCGACCTACGACGTCACCGTCTACACGGGCGACGAGCTGCCCGGCACGAGCCGGGTCCGCAGCGACATCACGCTCGAGGGCGTCGCCGCCGGTCAGGTCAGCGCGCAGCGCGAGGTCCTCAGCCAGACGTGGCGCACGACCGTCGCGGACGGCCAGCTCACCGTCGGCGTGACGAACAACGGATACGTCAACGCCATCGTCCTCACGCCCGTCGCCGACGAGCCCGACCCGGAGCCCACGGTCGACCCGACAGCCGAGCCGACCACAGACCCGACCGCGCCGCCGACGGACCCGGCCGACCCGCTCGACCCCGCGCTCGCGGCGCCCGCCTGGGTCCGCACCGCGCACGTCACGGCCGACGCGATCACCGTCCGCTGGGACCAGGTCGCGGGGGCCACAGGCTACGTCCTGTCTCGCTCCGAGACGCCGGACGGCGAGTACACGGAGATCGCCCGGACCACCGAGCGCATCTTCACGGCCGTCGACCCGCTCGCCGGGACGGACGCGGACAGCGTCCACTTCTACCGCGTCACCGCCACCACCGCGGCGGGCCGGTCCCCGCACTCCGTGCCGACAGCGAGCCCGGTCCAGACCCCGGCCGAGCTGCCCGGAGGTGTCGTCCGCTACGACTTCGGCACCGCGACCAGCCCTGTCGCCGACGGCTACACGCAGGTCGACGAGAGCGCCGCCTACACGACGGAGAGCCGCTTCGGCTTCGTCGACCCGAGCGTCGTGACGTCCGCCGACCGCGGGACGTCCACGGGTGCCGACGCCGTCCACCAGGACCACGTCGCCGTCGGCGACACCGAGCTCGTCGTCGACCTGCCCAACGGTGACTACACCGTCTCGCTCGTCGCCGGCGACGCGACCGAGGCGAGCGAGATCGCCCTGACCGTCGAGACCATGGCGAAGGTGCAGACGACCGCGAAGACGGCCGGGCAGTTCCTCGAGATGAGCTTCGACGTCGCCCTCGTCGACGGCCAGCTGAACATCGAGGTCGCCGGCTCCGCGCCGCGGCTCGCGTCCCTCGTCATCACCCGCCAGGCCGACCGCACCGCCTCGACCGTGCCGACCGCCTTCGTCACCGGTGACTCCACCGTCCAGACCTACACCGCCGACTATGCGCCGCAGGCCGGGTGGGGCCAGATGCTCGACCGCTTCCTCACCGACGGCGTCACCGTGAAGAACCACGCCATCGGCGGTCGCTCGACGAAGAACTTCATCAGCCAGGGCCGTCTCGACGAGGTGCTGCGCCAGGTCAAGCCCGGCGACTACCTCTTCGTGCAGTTCGGCCACAACGACAACTCCTACGGCGTCGACGACCGCTACGCGGGCCCCGCCGACTACGCGAACTACCTGCGCACGTTCGTCGACGGCGCGATCCAGCGCGGCGCCACCCCGATCGTCGTCACCCCGGTCTCGCGCCTCAGCGTGAACGCGACGACGGGGGCGTTCAACGTCTCCTTCCCCGAGTACGTGGCCGCAGCCACGGCGCTCGCCGCCGAGGAGGGCGTCCCGCTCGTCGACCTCTCCACCCTGTCGCGCGAGTACCTCGACTCGATCGGTGTCGAGGCAGCGAAGTCCGTCTTCCTCCACGTCCCCGCCGGCGTCTACCCGGGCCGACCCAACGGCACCGTGGACGACACCCACTTCCAGGAGTACGGCGCCATCCAGCTCGCCCGCCTCGTGGCCGGAGCGGTGAAGGAGATCGACATCCCCCTCGCCGACCTCGTCGAGGAGGTCACGGTGCCCGACGCCGTGCCCGTCGCCCCGACCGGACTTCTCGTCGGAGACGTGTCGAACGCCGGCGCGCTCCTGCGCTGGACCGCCGTCGAGGGCGCCGACATCTACAAGGTGTTCCGCAAGGACGCCACCGCCGGTGACGAGGCCTACGTCCTCGTCGGCACGTCGACCCTCGCCCAGTCCGCGCTCGCCGGCCTCGCCGAAGGAACGTCGTACGACGTCCGCGTCGTGGCCGTCAACGGTCGAGGCGACTCCGCCCCGTCCGCCGCGGCGCGCGTGACGACGTCCGCCGCGCTGTACAAGTTCGACGTGCAGCTCCAGGGCAACCCGGTCATGCCCGGGTACACGGAGATCAACGAGACCTCCGTCTACACACCCGAGATCGGCTACGGCTTCCTCGACCCGACCGGCATCGGGGGCCGCGACCGCGGCACCTCCTACACCCCGCCGCCGAACGACCTCCAGCGGGACTTCCTCCTCCCGAGCCCCACCCACGAGTTCGTCGTCGACGTCCCCAACGGCACCTACGCCGTCAAGACGTACAACGGCGACTGGATCGGCTCCAGCCGCTCCAACGTCACCATCGAGGGCAAGGACTACGGGGCCTCCAACGCCGGCCGCGCGTCGGTCTCCGAGAAGATGTCCTCGCCCGTCCTCGTCACGGACGGCCAGATCAACCTCGTGACCACCGGGAGCAGCACCCGGCTCAACGGCATCGAGATCACCCCGATGCTCCTCGCACCGACGGGCCTCGCGCTCGACGACCTGCGCATCACCGGCACCGACGTCGCCGTCGACCTCTCCTGGGAGGCCGTCGGCGCGGCGAGCACGTACCGCGTGTACCGCAGCACCGCGACGGCACCGGACCCGGTCCTCGTCGCCGAGCAGGCGGGGACGACGATCACCGACACCGGTGCCGTCGTCGGACAGAGCTACACCTACACCGTCACGGCGGTGGACCCGACAGGTCTCGAGTCCGTGAGCTCGAACCCGCTCCCGGTGACGACCATCGACCCGATGATCGCGAAGGCCGGGGTGCCCACCGGGCTCACCCTCGGCGTCGTCAACAAGAACGACGTCACGTTCACCTGGGACGCCCAGGACCGCGCTCTGTTCTACGCGGTCTACCGCTCCGAGACGCCTGACGGGGAGTCTGTGTTCGTCGGCACCACCGAGACAGCCGCCTTCACGGACACGTCCGTGCTCACGACCGTGCCGTACTTCTACGAGGTCGCCTCCGTCAACGCCGGCGGTGAGTCGCTGCGGTCCGAGCGCCTGACCACCACCGCGGACACCGTCCTCACCCGCCAGATGGAGTACCTCGACCGCTCGCCGGTCGCGGTGACCACCGACGACGGCGTCTACCTCGGGTGGCGCATGCTCGGCCTCGACCCCGAGAACATCGCCTTCAACGTCTACCGGGACGGGAAGAAGATCACGCCGCGCCCGATCGGCGGCAGCACCAACTACGTCGACACCTCCGGGTCCGCGGCGTCCGTCTACCGGGTCGTCCCCGTGCTCCGCGGCGTCGAGACCGGCGCTACCGCCGACTTCGGCGTCTGGTCGCAGGGCTCGATCGACATCCCGCTGACCAAGCCGGCCGACGCGTACACGAAGGACGGCCAGCCGTACACGTACTACGCCGGCGACACGTCGGTAGCCGACCTCGACGGCGACGGCGCCTACGAGTACGTCGTCATGTGGTCCCCGTCCATCTCCAAGGACAACTCCCAGGGCGGCTACACCGGCCTCGTCTACCTCGACGCGTACGAGCTCGACGGCACACAGCTGTGGCGCATCGGCATGGGTCCGAACATCCGTGCCGGCGCCCACTACACGCAGGTGCTCGCCCAGGACTTCGACGGCGACGGGAAGGCCGAGGTCATGGTCAAGACCGCCGACGGGACCGTCGACGGTGCAGGGACCGTCATCGGCGACGCCGGTGCCGACTACCGGAACTCCGGCGGCTACGTCCTCACCGGGCCGGAGTTCCTCACCGTCTTCGACGGCCTCACCGGTGCGGCGATCGACACGATCGACTACACACCGCCGCGCGGCGACGTCGGGGCGTGGGGCGACACCTACGGCAACCGGGTCGACCGCTTCCTCGCCGGGGTCGCATACCTCGACGGCGAGCAGCCGAGCGCCGTCTTCAGCCGCGGCTACTACACGCGCACCGTGCTCGCCGCCTACGACTTCGACGGGACGAACCTCGCCCAGCGGTGGGTCTTCGACTCCGACGTCGCCGGCGACGAGTGGGCCCACCAGGGCAACCACAACCTGTCCGTCGCCGACGTGGACGGGGACCAGAAGGACGAGATCGTCTTCGGCTCCATGACGGTCGACGACGACGGGACCGGCCTCTACTCGACCGAGCTCGGGCACGGCGACGCCATGCACCTCTCCGACCACCTCCCGGACCGTCCGGGCCTCGAGGTCTTCGCCGTCCACGAGAGCATCGGTGAGTCCGGTGGCCGCGCGGCGACGATGCGTGACGCCGCGACGGGCGAGATCATCTGGGACATCCCCGGAGACCGCGACACCGGACGCGGTGCTGCTGCCGACATCGACCCGACGCACCCGGGTGCCGAAGCCTGGGCCATCGGTGGCGACTACGCGTGGAACTCGCCGGTCGGGTCCCTGCGGACCGCCGCCGGCGAGGAGATCGGCACGACCATCCCCGCCGCGAACTTCCTCACCTGGTGGGACGGCGACCTCCTCCGGGAGGTCACCGACCACGACTTCGACGCAACCACCCGCGTGGGTGTGCCGACCGTGAGCAAGTGGGACTGGGAGGCCGGGAAGTCCGTCGAGATCGAACGCTTCACCGGCACGCGGACGAACAACGACACGAAGGGGAACCCTGCCATCCAGGCGGACCTCTTCGGCGACTGGCGCGAGGAGCTCGTCTACCGCACGGACGACTCCTCCGCGCTGCGGATCTTCACGACGACCGACGTCACCGAGCACCGCATCCGCACCCTCATGCACGACCCGGTCTACCGCCTCGGCGTCACGTGGCAGAACATCTCCTACAACCAGCCGCCGCACACGAGCTTCTTCCTCGGCGACGGCATGACCACACCCCCGGCCCCGTCGATCAGCTACGTCGGCGCACCCAGCGTCGCTACCGGGCCCCCCGCCCGGGGCGTCCTCAGCGACGACAACGGCCACGACACCGGCCTCCGGGACGGCGACTACACCGTCACCATGAACCTGTGGTGGGGCCAGAACGCGACGAGCTGGACGCTCCTCGAGAACGGTCGCGCCCTGCGCACGGTCGCGCTCGCGGACACGTCGCCCGCCGCACAGTCCGCGTCGATCGACCTCACCGGGCGCGTGAACGGCACGTACGTGTACACGTGCGAGCTCACCAACGCGCACGGTACGACGGCGTGCGGCGAGCACACGGTCGTCGTCACGGACGCCGCGCCCGGCACGGCCGTGCTCTCGCACGACAACTGGGACCGCGACGGCGACTACACGCTCACGACGAATCTCTGGTGGGGCACGAACGCCACCGGGTACCGCCTCTACGAGGGCGACGAGCTCGTCGACACGCAGTCCCTCACCGCGGCGACACCGGCGGCACAGTCGGTGACCACCGCGATCACCGGGCGCCCGGCCGGGACCTACGTCTACCGGGCCGAGCTGGTCAACGCCGCGGGGGTGACCACCACCCGCCCGGTCACGGTGACCGTCCGCTGACACTCGTCGTCGCCGGATGCTTGACCCGGCTCTGGGCTCGGCCCAGCATGAAGGAGCCGGACGACGGCATCCGGCGACGGCGGGAGCTGCTCGAGCAGCACCCGTGCCCGCTCGCACGCACGACGCGAGCGGGCACGGGTGCGTCCGCGCGGCGGACCGGTCGTCTCCTGCGTGCACCGAGAAGAGGACCGACCCCATGTTCGAGATCATGACCCGGGAGATCGCCGAGCAGCTCGTGCTCACCGAGCGGAGCCACGTCTTCGTGGACAGGCTGCCCGACTGGATCGGTGCCGCGCTCGGTCGTCAGCACGGCGCGCTCGCCTCCGCCGGCTCGCCCGCCGACCTCCCGTCCTTCGTCGCGTTCCACGGCGAGGTGAGCGACACGGCCGACGGACCCGTCGAGGCGTGCACGCCGCTCGACCCCGAGGTGGCTGCGCGGGTCGACCTCTCCAGCCGCGTCGAGCCCGCTCACCGCGAGGTGTACACGACCATCACCAGGGCCCAGCTCTCCTACCCGGAGATCCTCGCCGCGTACGCGGCCGTCGAGACGTGGGTGCAGGAGACGGGCGAGTCGATCGTCGGCCCGCCCCGCGAGGTGTACTTCACCGACGTCATGGCCGCAGGTCCGCACGACGCGGTCGCGGACGTCGCGTTCCCGATCGCGCGCTGAGGAGGAACCGGGGAAGGAGGGACGCGCTCACCACCGGAGGTCGGCGACGGTCTCCAGCCGGACCCACGAGTCGACGCCGGGTGGTGCCGGGCGCTGCGGTGCGAGCATGATCAGCCGGTCCGCGTCCACCAGAGGCCCGAGGTCGAGCCCGGTCAACGCGGCGACGTCGCCCACGGGCACCTGGAAGGTGCGGAACGGCCCGAGCGGCGGGGGTGCGTCCGCCGCGAGCGCCTGCTCGGTCGCGGCACGCAGGTCGATGGCGTCGAGGTCCGGTCGCTGGTCGAGGACGTAGCCCGTCGTCGCGAGCCCACCCGAGCCGTCGTGTCCCGCAGGGTCGTTCCACGCGGCGACCTTCCAGAACAGCTGCGGGATCTGCACGCCGCGGTACACCGGGTCGTCGGGCGCGAGGACCGGTCCGGTGAAGACCACCAGCCGCTGGTCGTAGGCGCGCGCATGCTCCAGGACGTAGTCCTCGAGACCCGCCCACAGCTCGGCGGACTGGTTGAACTGCGCCGCCTGCGGCGCCGCGTTGGGGTACGCGAACGTGTCGGCGTTCGCGCGTCGTGCCGTCGCATCGTCTCCCCAGACGGGGTCCCGACGCCGGACGAGGTGGCCGCGGTCGAGGTCGTTGCGCGCGTAGAGCTCCGGCCCGCACTGCTCGTCAGGGGAGACACGCGCGTCGAGGTGCCAGTCGTCCCTGCGCGCGACGTCGCGCAGCGCCGAGCCGAGGATGGTGACGCCCGTCGCCGCCGCGAGGCGGCGGTCGAGGTCGAGCAGCACCGAGAAGTGCGTGTAGGTCAGCAGGCGCACACGCTGCCCGGCACGCGGGCCGGGCAGCGGTGCGGGAACGCCGAGGAAGTGGGGGTCGAACGCCAGGGGAGCCACGTGGTCGTCCATGGGACCGAGCCAACCACGTGCGTCCGACACCGGCGCGTCAGGTCGTGCAGGGACCGAGATCGGCCCACACTCCCCACGTGCCCGTGGTCCCCGGGCGCTCGCCCGTGGTCCACCACTTCGCCCGCCACGAGCGACCCTCCGCGGAGACGACGTCGCCGTTGACGTAGACGGCACCGGCCGACCACGGCGTCGCCGCGCACTGTCCGCTCGGGGGCGTCGTCGGGGGAGACGTCGGCGGGGTCGTCGGCGGCGTGGTGGGCGGGTCGGTCGGCGACGGCGTGGGGTCCGGTGTGCCCGGCTCGGTCGGCTCCCCGACGAGGACGTCGATGCAGCTGTAGAAGGCGTTGGTCGTGTTCGAGACGTTCCACCGGGCGAGGATCGTGTGGCGCCCGGCGGGCAGGTTCGTCAGGGTGTGGGAGATGGTGCTCGACGGCTGGGCGCCACCCTGGTCGAAGGTCCGGTACGAGCGGCCGTCCACGAAGTACTCCCACAGGCTCGTGCTGTGCGCCGCCGTGAGCTTCCACTGCACGGTGAGCGTCGGGCCGACCGACGTCACGGGCCAGGGCTTGCTCGCGTCGTCGAGGATCGCGAACGCCGGGTTGCCGCCGCTGCACTGCATCGAGCCCTTGGGCGCCTCGACGCTCTGCGGCTCGTACTTCACCGTCCCGCAGTCGAACGGCGCGGCGCCGGTCGCGCACGTGTCCTGCCGGCTCGGGGGCGAGGTCACCCACCCGTGGGCCTGGGCGTCGGGGGCGCCGGCGACGGGCACCACGAGGGTGGCGCCGAGCACTCCGGCGAGGAACGCTGCACGGAACGTCTTCATCGAGATCTCGTCTCTGGTCGGTGCGGAAGGAGATGCTCCTCACGCTAGGTGGGCCTGGAGCGGACGGATATGAGGTGTTTCCACATCATCTCGACGCTCGCCGGCTGCGCCGTACGTCAGAACCCGTACCGGCCTCTGGCGTGCGGCGGTGCGTGCGGCCTGCGATTATCGGCAGATGAGCGTCACGATGAGCCCCGTAGGTCTGGGGACGGCACCGCTGGGCAACCTCTACGAGGAGACGACGGACGAGGCAGCCCGAGGAACGGTCGACGCTGCGTGGGACGGCGGGATCCGGTACTTCGACACGGCCCCGCACTACGGCCTCGGTCTCGCCGAGCGCCGGCTCGGAGCGGCCCTGTCCGGCCGTCCCCGTGACGACTACGTCCTCTCGACGAAGGTCGGCCGCCTCCTCGTGCCCGCCCCGGAGCTCGCCGGGCGTCAGGACGAGGACTTCGCGGTCCCCGCGGACCTGCGCCGCGAGTGGGACTTCTCGCGCGACGGAGTGCTGCGCTCCATCGAGGAGAGCCTCGACCGGCTGGGCGTCGACCGCCTCGACGTCGTCTACGTCCACGACCCGGACGACCACTGGGAGCAGGCGTCGACCGAGGCCGTCCCGGCTCTCGTCGAGCTGCGGGACCAAGGGGTGGTGCGCGCCGTCGGAGTCGGCATGAACCAGTCGGAGATGCTCGCGCGCTTCGTCCGCGAGACGGACGTCGACCTCGTCATGTGCGCCGGCCGGTACACACTCCTCGAGCAGGGTGCGCTCGCCGACCTCATGCCTGCGGCGCTCGAGAACGGGGTGGGCGTCGTCGCGGCCGCGGTCTTCAACTCCGGCCTGCTCGCCAGCCCGCGACCGGGCGCCGACGCCCACTACGACTACGCGCCGGCCCCGCCGGAGGTCCTCGACAAGGCGACACGGATCGCCGACCTCTGCGAGCGGCACGGTGTCGAGCTGCCCGCCGTGGCGCTGGCGTTCGTCCGCGCGCACCCGGCCGTCGTGTCGACGGTCGTCGGGGCCCGCGGCGCGGACCAGGTGGTGGCGGCGCTCGAACGAGGGCGGACCCCCGTCCCCGTCGAGCTGTGGGAAGACCTGCGCAGCGACTGGCTCATCGACCCGATGGCCCCTGTGCCGCACACGACCTTCCCGGAGATCACGCTGTAGGTGCGCCCGCGCCTCGTCGAGCAGCTGAGCAGCCGAGCCGGCGGGCTGCGGGTGCGCGGGCGATGAGGTTCGACCTCTGGGACGGACGCCCGTGACGCGCCGTGAGGGCGTGTCCACCGGTCGACGGTCGCGGGGGAACGCTGTCGTCGGACCGGGTCCACGCCCTCACGAGTCGGGTGCCCGGCCGGTGCCGACGAGGCACCGGCCGGGACGGGTCGTCGGGTCAGCTCAGGCCGTTGCCGATCGCCTTGATGAGCTCACCGTTCGTCGTGTCGCCCGAGAGCTCCCAGAAGAACGCCCCACCGAGGTCCTGCTGGTCGACGAACGCCATCTTCCCGGCGATGGTCGCGGGGGTGTCGTAGCTCCACCACTGACCGTTGCAGAACGCGTACGCCGTACCGCCCACCGTGCCGGTGGCCGGGCAGCGCGTCTTGAGGACCTTGTAGTCCTCGATGCCGGCCTCGTAGGTGCCGGGCGCTGCACCCGTCGCGGTGCCGCCCGGGGTCGCCTGGGTGACGCCCGTCCACCCGCGGCCGTAGAAGCCGAGGCCGAGGAGCAACTTGTCCGACGGGATGCCGAGGGACTTCAGCTTGGTCATCGTCGTCGTCGCGTCGAAACCCTGCGTGGGGATGCCGGGGTAGGACGTGAGGGCCGAGTGCGGTGCCGTGGGCCCGGTCGGGGCGAAGGCCCCGAAGAAGTCGTACGTCATCGGCATGTACCAGTCGACGTACTGCGCGGCGCCGCCGTAGTCGGCTGCGTCGATCTTCCCGCCGCTCGTGCCGTCGGCCGTGATCGCCGCGGTGACGAGGGCGTCCTGCCCGAACTCGGCGCGCAGCGCGCCCATGAGGGTCGGGAAGGAGCTGCGTCCGCTCGTGTCACAGGTGGCGCCGCACGCGTTGGGGTACTCCCAGTCGATGTCGATGCCGTCGAACACGTCAGCCCAGCGCGGGTCCTCGACGAGGTTGTGGCAGGACTCGGCGAAGGCCGCCGGGTTCGCTGTGGCCTGTCCGAAGCCGCCCGACCACGTCCAGCCACCGAAGGACCAGATGATCTTGAGGTCGGGGTGCATCTCCTTGAGCTTGCGGAGCTGGTTGAAGTTCCCGCGCAGCGGCTGGTCCCAGGTGTCGGCGACGCCGTCGACGCTCTGCTCGGCGGTGAAGGCCTTGTCGTAGTCGGCGTACGAGTCGCCGATCGTGCACTGGCCGTTCTGGACGTTGCCGAACGCGTAGAGGATGTGGGTCAGCTCGTCGGCCGAGCCCGAGGTCTCGATGTTCTTCACCTGGTAGTTGCGTCCGTAGACGCCCCAGTTGGTGAAGTAGCCGACCACCCGGTCGGCTGAGGTGCCGGGGTCGGTCGGGTCCGTCGGGTCGGTGGGGTCCGTCGGGTCTGTGGGCGGGTCGGTCGGTGGGTCCGTGGGTGGCGGGGTCACGGGACCGGTGCACGCGCCCTGGTCCACCCAGACTCCCCACTCGCCGGTGGTGCCGGGCGTCTCGCCGAGCGTCCACCACTTCGCCTTCCACGTGTGGCCGGCGTGGGAGAGGACGTCTCCGTTCGTGTAGATGGTCGTCGCTGACCATGCCGGGGCTGAACAGGAGGCTTCGGCACGGGGCAGCGCTGCCTCGATGCTGGTGGCCTGGGCGCTCGTCACTCCGACTGCGGGGATCGCAGCCAGGAGTGCGAGCGCGGCGGTCAGTGCCGCGGCTCGGATGCTTCTCATCGGTGCACTCGCTCTCTCATCGGGTCGAGGGACGTCCCTCACCGTACGGAGATGCCGGGACCGGCGGTATGAGGTGTTTCCACAGTTTCGTCCGACCTGGGGTCAGGACGTACGGGGAAACCCGTACTCAGGAGGAGCGTGCGATCACGTGACCGGCGCCGCGGTGCGCGAGCACCGTCAGCTCGACCCGTGACCGGGCGCCGAGCTTGCGGAACACCCGGCCGAGGTGGACCTCGACCGTCCGGACCGACACGTGGAGCGTGCTCGCCACGTCGCGGTTGGACGCGCCCTGGACCACGAGCAGCGCCACGTCGAGCTCGCGCCGGGTGAGCGCCCGGTCCCAGCGGGGCGGCGGTGCGCCCGGGGCGCGCTCCGCGCGCCCGGCGCGACGGTCCAGTGACGACGGCGCGGGCACCGTCGGTGCCGGTGACGACTGTGCCGGTGACGACTGTGCCGGTGACGACAGCGCAGCGCGGAGCCCGACGGGGAGCGGCACCGGAGCCGCGGCGACCTCGCTCTCGCGCTGCGCCGCGTCGCGCCAGGCCTCCGCGCCGCACGCCCCGAAGAGCTCCGCCGCCGCCACGAGCTGCTCGTGAGCGGCGGGAGCGGTGCCGGAGCGCAGCGCGACCCGCGCGGCGGCGAGCTGGTGGCGTGCCCGCTGGAAGGAGGCCGCCGTGAGGCAGGGCGACGGCCCGCCGGGGTCGGCCTGCCCGTCGCCGTCGGGCAAGCCCGGGAGCAGCGCGTCCCACGGTGCGGGCCCGGCACCGGCGAGCTGCTCGAGCTCGGCGGTCGCCTCGCACCGTTCGCCCGCGCGCTCCGCGAGCAGGACGGTGTCCACGAGCTCCTCACGGCGCACGGCGGTGCAGGGCGGCGCGGGGGTCGCCGCGGCGAGCGCCAGCGAGACCTCGCTCTCGGTGCCGAGCCGGAAGACGTCCAGCCGGCGCGCCGCCGCGACGGCGATGCCCGCGAGCGGCAGGTCGACCGGGACGTGGAACGACGCGCGTGCGAGCTCCTCCGACGCCGAGCCCAGGTCGGCGGACGCGAGCTCGACGACGACCCGCGCGGCCCTCAGGAGAGCTTCTGCGAGAGGGGACACGGCTGTGCCCGGAGCCGACCGCCAGGCACCGTCGTCGTGCACCGGTGCGTGCGTGACGACGGCGCTCGCGAGCGAGCTCTGCGCCGCCTCCACGTCACCGGCGAGCACGTGCTGGAGCGCGCGGAGGGCGCGTGCGGAGCTCTGGAGGTCCGGGTGCGCGTCCGCCGAGACGTGTGCCGGGCCGAGCCGCGTGGCGCGCGCGCGGTCGGCGACGTCCGCGACTGGCGCACCCTGGCCGCCGGTGCGCTCGGCGCACGAGCGGGGCCGGTCGACCTCGAAGAGCGCGCACCAGGCGGCGTCGAGACGCACGATCTCCCCGAGACGCGCGGTCTCGGCCGTCCCGAGGCGGTCGGTGCTGCCGGTGCCCTCGCGCTCGAGCGCGGCGAGGGCCTCTTCGGCCGCACGCAGGTACTCCGCAGCGGTGTCGACGTGCCCCCGCTCGGCGTGGAGTCGCGCTGTCGTACCGAGGGCCTCGACGACCGCGGCACGGTGCGGGTCGTCCTCCGCCTCGAGGGCGCGGTCGAGGTGCTGGACGACGTCGTCGTCCGGGACCCGACCGGTGTGGAGCGTGACGGCCGTGACGTACGGAGCGAGCGCCCGGCCGGCGAGCGCCCGCTCGGGGGAGCGCATGACCTGCTGGAGCCACCCCTCGGCGTCGACGACGTGACCCGACCGCAGGGCGGCGACGCCCGCGACGAGCTGGGCCTGAGCCTGCGAGCGCTCGTCCCCGGTCGACTGGCTCGCCGCCTCGCGCGCGACCTCGTGCGCGTGGACCACGTCGCCCGCGCCGAGCAGGCCCTCGGCGACAGCGACGAGGGACGGCGCGATCTCCGGGTCGCCCGCGAGAGAACCGAGGGCTGTGTGCCACGTGGCCGTGTCCCCGAGGCCGGCAGCGCGGTGGGCAGCCGCCAGGGCCAGGTGGACGGCCGTGCGCTCGGCGACGCTCGCGCGACCGTGGACGAGCGCTCGCAGGCTCGGGTCGACGACGGTGAACCGCCCGCCGGCGAGGTGGAGGAGCGTGGCGACGGGGCCACCGAGGACCTCGTCGAGGGTGCGTCCGGCCGCAGCGAGGAGCAGGTCGGCCCGGTCGACGACGGACACCGCCGCGACGAGCAGGGTCCGGTGGTCGTCGGCGTCGAGCTGGTCGAGCGTCGCTCCGTGCACGGCCTCGAGCGCCGGGACAGGCGGGAGAGGGTTGGGGAGCAGGGACGTGCCGGCGAGCTGTGCGGCCGACAGCTCGGCGGCCGTCTGGAGGATGCACGCGGTGGTGCCGGAGAGCTGGCGGGCGAGGGCGGCAGCGACGCGCGGGGCGGTGGCGGGGCACTGCCGCGCACGGAGGAGGTGCAGCACCTCCTCCGGCATCAGGGGTGGGATCTTGCGGAGGCTGAGGGGATACGGCAGGTGCACCGCCCACGTCGCCCGGGTAGCCGTGGCCAGGAGCACGACGGAGATCTGGTGGTGGGTGACGAGGTAGAGCAGGAGGCTCCGGCTCGCCGGGTCGAGGAGGTCGAGGTCGTCGACGACGAGCACGACCGTCACGCCGGGGAGGACCGTGTGGGTGTACTCGGCGAGGGCGGCGCACGCGGCGTCCGGTCGCTCGCCCGTCGATGGCCGGGCGAGCGCGACGGCGAGGTGCGGGGGCACGGGGACGTCGGTGATCCGGGCGAGCTGCGCGACGAGGTGCTCGGTGACGGCGCCGGCGCCGCCGCCAGCGGGCTGGAGGTGGACGACGACGTGCGACGGTCCGGGGGGTGCGGCGCTCTCGAGGACGAGGTCGAGGAGCGTGCTCTTGCCCGCACCGGGCGGGGCCGTCCAGATGTAGCCGCCGCGGCCGTGCTCGATCGCGGCGAGGGCGTGCTCGACCTCGGCCGTCAGGGACGCGAGGGGGACCGGGCGTCCTACGGGCGACCCACGGAGCCGGGTGATCGACACAGGTGCCCCTCTCGTCCCGGTACGGCGCCGGCTCGTGACCTCCAGTATGTTAGCAAACTAGCCTAAGTCGGTCCTCGGGAGGGCGAGCGGGGTGAGCCGTGAGGTCCGGCCGGACCTGTGCGGACGCCCGTCAGGAGGCGGGACGGGCCTTCCGGCCGGAGCGGGCGAGGGCGAGCGCGACGCAGGCGGTGGCGGCGAGCGCGAGGCTCCCGGTGATGACGAGGCCCTGGCGGACACCGAGGTGCTCGGTGAACCATCCCTGGAGGAGCCCGCCCGCGGCGTGGCCGCCGAGCAGGAGCGGCATATAGACCGCCATGACGCGGCCGCGGACGGCCGGCTCCGCGGTGACCTGCGTGTACGTCGCTGCGCACGTGAGGAAGAAGAGGGTCGCGGCGCCGACGCACGCCAGCAGGACGAGGAAAGCCCAGTGCGTCGGAGCGAGGGCTGCGAGGATCTCGACGGCGCCGAAGATCGCGGCGCCGAGCACGACGGTCTGCACACGCAGGTTCTTGATCCTCGACGCCGCCACGGCACCCAGGAGACCGCCGACGGCGCCGACGGAGTTGTACAGGCCGAAACCGCCCGAGCCCGTCTCCCACTCGAAGTCGGCGAACGCGGCGAGGACGACCGGGCCGTTCATGCCGAACGCGCCCATGATCCCGGCGAGCAGGACGACCCACAGGAGGCGGGGGCGGTCGAGGATGTACCGGAATCCCTCCTTGAGCTGGCCGCGAGCCCGGCTCGCCGTCGGTCCCGGCTGCATCTCGCCGGGTCGCATCGAGGCGACGAGGGCGACGACGGTGCCGCACAGCGCGGCGTTCGCCGCGAACGCCCAGCCCTCGCCGACCTGGTGGATGAGGATCCCGGCCAGCGCGGGCCCGATCATCCCGCTGAGCTGCGTCAGGGCGTTGTTGGTGCTGATGGCGGAACGGAGCTGGGCGTCTCCGACGAGCTCGCTGACGAGGACCTGGCGCGCGGGCTGGTCGACGACGGCGACGAGACCGGACAGGACGGCGAAGAGGTAGAGGAGGGGCACGCTCACGAGCCCCGTGATGGTGAGGGTCGCCAGGGTGGCTGCGAGGAGCGCGGCGCAGCTCTGCGCGCCCATGACGAGCCTCCGCTTGTCGTGCCGGTCGGCGACGACGCCGCCGAGGGGCCCGAGGGCGAGGAGGGGGACGAACTGGAGCGCGACGATGATCCCGACGGCCGCCGGGCTGCCGGTGAGCTCGAGGACCAGCCAGTCCTGGGAGAGGCGCAGCATCCACGTCCCGGTGCCACCGAAGACCTGTGCCGCGAGGAAGAGGCGGTAGTTGTGGTTGCGCAGCACCGACGGTCGCGAGCGGTCGGGGCTGCCCGTGGCGCGTCCCGGACCGGGTGGCGTCGCAGGGGCGGCTGGCACGGGGGGTGGGGGTGGTTCGGAGG